>CBDURF010000200.1:0-5873 GCA_965369705.1 uncultured bacterium | reverse complement strand
CGGGGGGGGCTCCACTTAATTTGTCTTTGTTTTTTTAATCGCTATTTATTCTCCTGTTGCGCCCCGCCCAATCGACCGTGTAGTCGTAGGCGGCGCCGTTTTCGGCGATGTAGATCTTTTTCGGCCCATACTCCCGGCGGACCCGCATGAGGATGTCGTAAAGACCTTCGGGATAAATCTCCCACCCCATGTCCGTCAGCTCTTCGGTGGGAGCGACTTTCACATCCTTGGGCTTCCCGTCGGATCCCTCCCCCATGACGTTGCGGCTGTAGTAGTTCAACCCCAGGAAATCCAGCGGGGTGGAGATGGCGGCCATGTCGCCGTCCTGAATGAAGGGCATGTCCGGCCCTTCGAGATGGCCGGCGGCGACCCTGTCGGCGACCGCGTCGGCGGGATAGGAGCCCCTGAAGACAGGGTCGAGATACCAGCGGTTGAAGAACCCGTCGAACCAGCGGGCCGCTTTTCTGTCACCCTCGCTGTCCGTGGCCGGATACGAAGGGCAGAAGTTGTGGACGATTCCCACCTCGGCCCGGGGAACTTCCCGGCGGATCGCCTCGGTCGCCCAGCCGTGGGACAGCAAGACGTGATGGGCCGCGCGCAGGGCTTCATTGGGATTTTTGTGGCCCGGAGCGTGGTGGCCCTCTTCGTGGCCCAGCGTGGCGATGCACCAGGGTTCGTTATGGGTCACCCATCGTTTGACCCGGTCGCCCAACCGCCGCGTGACGGTTGCGGAATAATCAACGAAAGCCTCCGCTGTTGTGCGTGAAGCCCAGCCGCCCTTGTCCTGAAGTACCTGGGGAAGGTCCCAGTGGTAAAGCGTCGGAAAGGGTTCGATGCCCGCTTCCAGCAATCCGTCCACCAGGGCGTCGTAAAAATCCAGGCCGGCGGGATTGACCTGACCCGTGCCGGTGGGAATGATCCGGGGCCAGGCGATGGAAAACCGGTAGGCTCCCAGGCCAAGCCACTTCATGAATTCGATGTCTTCGCGCCAACGATGAAAGTGATCACAGGCAACGTCGGGGTTCGAACCATCCTCGATCTTTCCCGACACTGCGGCAAAACGGTCCCAGATGGACTCTCCGCGGCCTCCCTCACCGATCGCGCCTTCAATCTGCTGCGAAGATGTAGCAGCCCCCCATATGAATCCGTCAGGAAAGGAAATTCGACTCATGCGGCACCGGCTCCCAAAAATTCGTTGCCCTTCGGGCATTCCTGGGGCGCCAGACGGAAAATCAGCGCCCATGACACGTTAACCTTACATATTCCAAGCAGTTCTTGAAGAAGAAGGGTTAATCGTGTGTGCTTGGACTGAAATTTCCCGCCTGCTCACAAAAAATAATCTTTGTTCGGACTCCGAACATAGTGTATGATATAGGTAGTTCTGTCAAGAGTTCTCTCGGAATTGGAACTCCTGATTGATGGGATCCGAATCCGACGGCGGCTTCCCGCTTTCACGTGAAATCACTTGCCCCGGCAGGAGGTAAATTGATGATGTCCCAGCGATCCCGGATCATGTTGACCCTGGCCATTGGGTTGATCTGCCTGGTCCCCATGGCGAGTTTCGCTATTACGCCCTACAGCCAGGACTTCGAAGCCCTGATACAGGCTGACCCCTTCGCGTTGGGCGATGACGGCTGGGTGGTCTACGGCAACATATACAACCCGCTCGGGGAATGGATCCGCGGCTACGGCACCTACCCCGCCCCCAACAATGGCTTGGCTTTCTGCCAGATCACCATTGGAGAAGGTGGGCCTGAACAGGGTGACCAGCAATTGGTCATCTTCAGCGACTACGAAAACACAGACGATCATACCAACCTTAATCTCGTCGAATCCAACACTTTCCAGGAACAGCCCATCGGAGCCGCGGACGTGGGCAAGAAGTGGACCTTCACGTTCGACGCCAAGATGGGGAACCTCGAACTGAATTCGACCGCCCTGGCCTTCATCAAGACGATTGATCCCCTGAACAACTGGAACACCACCAATTTTTTCCAGGTGGATATGACGGCCACTCCCGTCGAATGGACCGGCTACTCACTTTCGATCGTTATCGACGCAGGCCTGGAAGGCCAGCTCATTCAGTTCGGTTTCCAGAACGTAGCCACCAACTTCGAGGGCTCGGGTATCTACTACGACAACGTCAACTGGGACGGGGCCGACTTTTCGAGTGTCCCCAACGGTTCCAGTGTTCTCGGCGCGACCCTGCGGCAAAACTACCCGAACCCGTTCAACCCCATGACCCGCATAGACTTCGCTCTGGATAGTTCGGAGGTCGTCGATATCTCCGTCTTCGATCTCGGTGGTCGTCGGGTCGCCACCCTGCTCCGGGGCAAGCTGGGCGCCGGCGAGCACCACGTAACCTGGAACGGGACGACCAACAGCGGCGCTTCCGCTCCCGCGGGCCAATACTGGTATCTCCTGAAGACCGGCCACGGCCAGGTATCCCGCAACATGGTCCTGCTGAAGTAAAATTTTTTCCCTCCGGGGGCCGACGGCCTCGGCCCCCGGTTCGACAAAATCGCGAATCGAGAAGTTCATGAATGCCGCTATCTTTATCCATTCTAATTACGGCGATTCCCCGACGCATGCTTTTCCGGCGGTGAGCCATGGAAGGTAGGCCGGCACCAGCTCCCCTCTTCTCCCTGACCGACGCCCCGCCCGCGACCCCTGTCGGCGAATTCGTCGTCATTGACGGCGAGAAACACTACCGGATCTCGGCCTTTCATCGCATGGCCCCCTTCCTGGTCAGCCTGGCCAGCAATACCGATTTGTGGATGTT
This sequence comes from uncultured bacterium, assembly GCA_965369705.1. Lineage (GTDB taxonomy): Bacteria > Krumholzibacteriota > Krumholzibacteriia > LZORAL124-64-63 > LZORAL124-64-63 > JAGLCY01. Next base: position 3,091 of record CBDURF010000200.1, on the reverse strand, counting down.
CGTCGCGTCCGGGGGCGGTTTGACCGCCGGTCGTGTCGATTCCGACGGGAGCCTGTTTCCCTACCTGACCGTGGACAAACTTCACGTCGCCCATCACCACACCGGCCCTGTGACCCTGATACAAGTCGAGCAGGGGAAGGAAACACCTGTCCTGTGGGAACCGTTTGTCGATGCCGGGGCGGAGAACCCCCTGATCGAACGGAACCTTTACAAGAACGTCCTGGGCAATCGCCTCGTTTTCGAGGAAATCAACCACGGCCTCGGTCTGGCCTTTCGGTACTGCTGGTCCGGTTGCGATGAATTCGGCTGGGTGCGGTCGGCGACCCTGGAAAACCGGTCCTCAACCCCCGCCCAGGCCACCTTGCTGGACGGCCTGAGAAACGTATTGCCCCACGGCGCTCCCTTGTCGCTGTATCAGCAATCGAGCAATCTCGTCGACGGGTACAAGAAGTCCGAGGTGGATTCCGAGACCGGGCTGGGAATTTTCTCCCTCACCGCCGGCATCACGGATCGGGCGGAAGCCCTGGAAGTTCTCCAGGCCAACACCGTCTGGTGCTGCGGCCTGGAAGAATTTCGCGTGCACCTGTCCCTCGACTCCGTTGCCGCCTTCCGGCATGGACGGGTCGTTTCCGCAGACAATGTCCTGAATGGAACCAGCGGTAACTATCTGGTCAGTTTCCGTCTCGATCTGGAGCCCGGAGAGGCCAATCAATGGCATCTTGTCGGCGACACCGGCCGGGACCATGTCCAGATCGCCGGTCTGCGCCATCGCCTTATGACGGGAAAAAACCTGAAGGATCCCCTTGTCGATAGTCTCCGGATGGCCGGGGAAAATCTCAGGCTCAACGTCGGCAGTGCGGACGGCATTCAGTTGACCGGCCACCAGGAGTCCTGGAGTCACCATTTCGCGAATGTCTTGTTCAACAACATGCGCGGGGGAGTCTTCACGCAGAATCATGACGTGCCCGTCGACGATTTCACCGACTTTCTCCACGTGCGAAATGGAGCCGTGGCCGACCGCCAGCGATCACTGCTCGCTGGTTTGCCTGACCAGGTGGCCGTCCGGGAACTCCGCCACGCTGCCCGCCGGACCGGTGACTCCGATTTCGAACGTCTCAGCCACGAGTACCTTCCCCTTTACTTCGGCCGTCGCCATGGGGATCCAAGCCGTCCCTGGAATCGTTTTTTGATCCGCGTCCGCAACCGGACCGGCGACAGAGAACTGAATTTCGAGGGCAACTGGCGGGACATCTTCCAGAACTGGGAAGCCCTGTGCGAGTCTTTCCCCGGGTTTCTGCCGAACATCGTCGCAAAATTCGTCAACGCCTCGACCGTGGATGGATTCAACCCCTATCGCATCACCCGGAACGGCGTGGACTGGGAAACCGCCTCCCCGGACGACCCCTGGAGCAACATCGGATACTGGGGTGATCACCAGATCATCTATCTGTTGAAGCTTCTCGAGGCCATGAACCGCCACGATCCTCTCGCGATCGGGAAAATGCTCGGCGCCGAGATCTTCAGTTACGCCGAGGTCCCCTACCGCATCAAGCCCTACGCGGAAATCCTCCGGGACCCCCGCGCGACCATCGAATTCGACCACGCACGCGCCGCACGAATCGATGACCGGGTAGCAAACCAGGGAACCGACGGCAAGCTGCTGACCACACCTGACGGGGCCGTCTACCACGCGAATTTCCTCGAGAAACTGCTCGTGCCGGCCCTGTCTAAGCTGTCCAACCTGGTCCCGGACGCCGGCATCTGGATGAACACCCAACGGCCGGAATGGAACGACGCCAATAACGCGCTCGGCGGCGGGGGTGTCTCCGTCGTCACCCTATGTTATCTCCGCCGGTATCTGGCCTTCCTGGCGGATATGCTCGGGAAAATGGCTGAAACGGACCTGCCTGTTTCCATCGAGGTCGCCGACTGGTTCGGTCGGATCGAATCCATCCTGGAGAGTGAAAAAGGGCTGCTCACGGCGGAAACGCTCGACGCGCGGGACCGGAAACGGTTGATGGACATCCTGGGCGGGGCTTTCTCCGATTACCGGGAAACAGTCTATTCCCACGGATTCTCGGGCAAGACCGACATCGCGGTCCGTCGGGTCGCCGGCCTGTGCCGTACCGCCCTGGAATTCGTGGACTGGGGCGTCGCCGCCAACCGTCGCGAGGACGGGCTTTACCACACCTACAATCTGCTGGAGATCGCCGACGGGGCGACCAGTGTTGAAGTGACCCATTTGCAGGAAATGCTCGAAGGTCAGGTCGCCGTCCTCAGTTCGGGAATCCCGGATCCGGAAGAGGCGGTGGAAATCCTCGAGCGACTCTTTGCCAGCGTCCTTTACCGGCCGGACCAGCGCAGCTTCATGCTTTACCCGGAACGGGAACTGCCTGGTTTTCTGGCCAAGAATACGATTCCGGAATCAAAGGTGGAGGCGATTCCCCTTTTGAGAAATCTCCTGGCGAGCGGGAACCAGTCGCTGTTTGCCAGGGACGCAGAAGGGGTCTGCCGTTTTCACGGGGATTTCAGAAGTGCAGGTGATCTCCTATCGGTCCTGGACGATCTCGGGAAACAGAATGAATGGTCGGACGCGGTGGCCCGGGACCGGACCGCGATCCTGGACCTGTTCGAGGATGTGTTCCAGCACAAATCCTACACCGGGCGGTCCGGGGTCATGTACGGATACGAAGGCCTCGGCTGCATCTACTGGCACATGGTCGCCAAGCTGCTTCTGGCCGTTCAGGAGATTGTCTTCCTCGCGGATCGAGAGGGCTTTCCCCCGGCGGTGCAGGAAGATCTGGCCAGGATGTACTTCCGGGTCCGGTCCGGTATTGGCTACGAAAAGACGGTTGCCGAATATGGCGCCTTCCCCACCGACCCCTACTCGCACACCCCTTCCGGCGGCGGGGCAAAGCAACCGGGCATGACCGGGCAGGTGAAGGAGGAGATCCTCACCAGGCTCGGGGAACTCGGAGTCCACGTGGAAGATGGAATCGTGCGATTCCAGCCGGTTCTCCTGCGTTCCGGTGAGTTCTTGGAGCGGCCCCTGGAGTTTCACTATTTTGATGTCAAAGGGAAAGTCCGATCG
>CBDURF010000199.1:0-5943 GCA_965369705.1 uncultured bacterium | reverse complement strand
GCGCCCCCCCGGCCCCCCCGCCCCCCCCGCCCCCCCCCCCCCCGGGGGGGGGGGTTTTGTGTGGGGGGGGGGGGCCCCGGTGCCCGGGGGGAACTACAGCCCTTTCTCGGCCAACCACCGTTCGGCCTCGATGGCGGCCATGCAGCCGGTACCCGCCGATGTGATTGCCTGACGGTAGTAGTGATCCTGCACGTCGCCGCTGGCGAAGACGCCCTCCACGTTGGTCGCGGTCCGGTCGGCCTTGGTGATCAGGTAGCCGTTCTCGTCCATGTCGAGTTGACCTTCGAGGAAGGCCGTGTTGGGTGTGTGACCGATGGCGATGAAGCAGCCGGTAACCGGCAGTTCGCGCACCGAGCCGTCCTGGGTGTCCTTCAGCTTGAGCCCGACGAGGTTGCCGTTTTCGTCGGGAATGTAGCTGTCGATGACACTGTTCCAGGCTATCTCGATCTTGGGATGATTGATCGCACGCTCCTGCATGATCTTCGAGCCGCGCAATTCGTCCCGCCGGTGGATCAGGGTCACCTTGGAGGCGAAGTTGGTCAGGAAGGTGGCTTCTTCCAGGGCCGTGTCTCCGCCGCCGACCACGGCGATTTCCTGGCCATTGAAGAAAAATCCGTCACAGGTGGCGCAGGCGCTCAGACCCTTGCCGAAAAATGCTTCCTCGCCCGGCATCCCGAGCCAGCGGGCGCTGCTGCCGGAGGCGATGATGACGGCGGGCGCCATGTACTCTCCAACGTTGGTGGTCACCGTGAAGGGATGCGAGGCCATGTCGATGGCCGTCACGGTCTCGCTCTTGATCACTGTTCCGAACCGTGCGGCCTGGGCCTTGAATTTCTCCATCAGCTCCGGGCCCTGGATACCCTCGGGGAAGGCGGGATAGTTCTCGACCTCGGTGGTGATGGTCAATTGCCCGCCGGGCTGTTCGCCCTCGAAAAGCAGATTGGAGATGTTGGCGCGGCTGAGATAGAGTCCGGCCGTATATCCGGCGGGTCCGGAACCCACGATGATGACCTTGAATTGTTTACTGGCGCTCATTTCGGGGAAATCTCCTGTTTTAAGTGGATGAAGGGCCCTGACAGGGCTTTACATGCGTCCGCATACTTTACGAAGTTCCGGGCGGATGTCAACCTGGGACCCTGTCCGGAGGTAATCGCCCATTTTGGGAAAAATCACCCGGTTCCTTGACGAATACGGGTATGGGCGCTTATTATATCCACTTGCAGTTCGCCACAGGGAGGCTGGAAACAGTCTCCCCGACGGGCAGTTGTGTGTAACCACCGGATCATCCGGAGATTTCGGGCCGACCAAGCCCGCGGAGTGATAACGCGATGTACGCCGTAGTCAAGATCAAGAACCAGCAGTACCGGGTGCAACCTGAGGCCAAGGTTCAGGTCCCCCTGCTCGAATACGAGGTCGGCGAAAACGTGACCTTCGACGAGGTCCTGATGTTCGCCGATGGTGAGGACGTCAAGGTCGGCACGCCGACGGTGGAGGGCGCCTCCGTGGCCGCCGAAATCCTCGGGCATGGCCGCAGCAGGAAGATCGTGGTCTTCAAGAAGAAGCGCCGGAAGAATTACCGCCGCAAGAAGGGCCATCGCCAGGCCTTCACCGAGATCAGGATCACCGGCATCAACGGTTGAATCCTCGGTGCGGTTCGCAGCCGCGGCTGGACGATTTACCGGAGCGATGAACGAAAACGGCGCAGATACCAAGGAGCACGACCATGGCTCATAAAAAAGCAGGCGGAAGTACCAGGAACGGGCGGGACAGCAACGCCCAGAACCTGGGCGTGAAACGATTCGGCGGACAGGCCGTGCGCGCCGGCACTATCATCGTGCGGCAGCGCGGCACGCGGATCCATCCGGGCAAGAACGTCGGCAAGGGCGGGGACGACACCCTGTTCGCCTTGATCGACGGCACGGTGCAGTACCAGGATTTCCGAGGGTCGAAGAAGCGGGTCAACATCCAGCCTTTCTAGAAGATGGCTGACCGGTGAGATCAAGCCCGCCCCCTCGGGGGCGGGCTTCTCTTGTAGCGGGGAGGAACGACGTTGGCGCAAGAATCGCAAACCGGGGTGGAGAGGGTGCTGGTGGTCATCCCTGCCCGCTTTGGCTCAACCCGGTTTCCCGGCAAGGCGCTGGCGGATATCGAGGGCCGGCCGCTTATCGTGCGGGTGGCCCAAAACGCGGCGGCCATTGGTCGCGCGGACGCGATCATCGTGGCCACCGACGACGCCCGGATCCGGGACGCCGTCCTGGCCGCTGGATTTCCGTGTGAAATGACCGCTGAGCATCCCACGGGCACGGACCGGATCGGAGAGGTGGCCGCACGGCACGAGGCGGACATCATCCTCAACCTGCAGGGGGATGAACCCCTGCTCGACCACCGGGATGTCGACCGCCTAATCGAGGTCATGTTGGCCGACCCCGGTCTCGACCTGGCCACCTGCGCCCATCCCTTCGCCGATTCGGATTCGTGGCGAGATCCCAACAACGTGAAGGTGCTTCGGGATGGTCAGGGGCAGGCTTTGTACTTTTCTCGAGCGCCGATTCCCGGTATTTTCCCGGGGGCGGAGGTTCAGGCCCACCGGAGAGCCCTGAGGCACGTGGGAATCTACGCCTTTCGCCGGACGGCTCTGCTGCGGTTCCTGGCCCTGGATCGAACGCCCCTGGAAATGACCGAGGGACTGGAGCAATTGCGCGCCCTCGAGAACGGAATGAAAATCAAGGTGCTGGAAATTGCCAACGCGCCCGTGGGAGTGGATACGCCGGCGGACCTGGATCTTGTTCGCGGGCTGTGGCGTCAACAACAAGGGTCGTGAACCCGGGAGAGACTGGAATGGCCAAGTTCGTATTCGTGACCGGCGGGGTGGTTTCGGCCCTGGGCAAAGGGATCGCCTGCGCTTCTATGGGCAATCTTCTCAAGGCGCGCGGGCTGAACGTCATCCTGCAGAAGTTCGATCCCTACCTGAACGTGGATCCGGGCACCATGAGCCCTTTCCAGCACGGCGAGGTTTTTGTCCTCGATGACGGGGCGGAGTGCGACCTCGATCTCGGGCATTACGAACGGTTCACCGATGTGAACCTGTCGCAGATCAACAACCTGACCTGCGGGCGCGTGTACGAGACGATCCTGGCCAAGGAAAGGAAAGGGGAATACCTCGGCCGCACCGTCCAGGTGATTCCCCACGTGACCGACGAAATCAAGCGACGCATCATGCTGCCGGCGCAGGAAAACCCCGAAGTCGATGTCGTCATCACGGAAATCGGCGGCACCGTGGGTGATATCGAAAGCCTTCCTTTCCTGGAAGCGATCCGGCAGTTCCGTCTGGAGCAGCCTCGCGAGGATACCGCCTCGGTGCACCTGACCCTGGTGCCCTACATCGCGGCCGCCGGCGAGATCAAGACCAAGCCCACCCAGCATTCGGTGCGCGAGCTGCGCAGCATCGGCATTCAACCTGATTTCCTCATGTGCCGTTCCGAGCGCCCCATCGGGGACGACGCCCGGCGCAAGATCGGCCTGTTCTGCAACCTTGATGTTGATCATGTCTTCGAGGCGCGCGACGTGGAGAGCATCTACCAGATTCCCCTGAACCTTCATGCCCAGAATTTCGACGTACTGCTCTGCGACCTTCTCGGGTTGAAGACCGACCTGCCCGACCTGGTTGAATGGGAAAAAATGGTCCACGCCGTTCTTCATCCCACCGAGACCGTGCGCATCGCCATCGTCGGCAAGTACACCGAACTGAAGGACGCCTACAAGAGCATCATCGAATCCTTCATCCACGCCGGGATTCCCCACCACCTGAGAGTGGAGCAGGTCTGGATCGATTCGGAGAGTCTTGAGGGGGACGAGGTGGGGGACCGGCGGCTGGCGGAGATCTTCGACGACTGCCACGGCATCCTCGTGCCCGGCGGTTTCGGCGACCGGGGTATCCCGGGCATGGTGAACGCCATCCGGTTCGCCAGGGAGAACAAGGTGCCTTTCCTCGGCATCTGCCTGGGACTCCAGTGCGCCATGATCGAGATCGGCCGCGACCTGGTCGGGCTGGATAAGGCCGGCTCCGCGGAGTTCAACCCGGAAACCCCTCACCCGGTGATCCATCTCATGGAGGAGCAGCGGGGCATCGCCAACCTTGGCGGAACCATGCGGCTGGGCGCCTATCCCTGCCACATCGCGCCGGACAGCCGGGCTTTCGCGTGTTACGGTGAACCGGAGATCAGCGAACGGCACCGGCACCGCTACGAAGTGAACAACAATTACCGAGAGCAATTCGAGCAGGCCGGTGTCCTGTTTTCGGGCCTGTCGCCGGACGGTCGACTGGTGGAGATCATGGAGTTGCCCGGGCATCCGTTTTTCATCGCCGTACAGTTCCATCCCGAGTTGAAATCTCGGCCCGGCCGTCCCCACCCGCTGTTTCGTGAATTCGTGGCCGCCGCTTTCACCCACCGGAGTTCGGGACAGAAGAAGTCCGTGGACCAGGCCTCCAACTGAGCGGGCCCGTTTCCCCCAGCGGGAAGAGCCCATCGCAGGGAAGGACGTTTTCATGACCATCGCAATTCCCTTCGTCCTGGGCGAGCACCAGGTTGGTCTGGGACAGCCTCTGTATGTCATTGCCGGACCCTGCGTCCTCGAGGATCCCGACGAGATGCTGGAGACCGCCGAATTCCTCTCGGCTGTCTGCGGGCGCCTGGGCGTGGGCTACTGTTTCAAGTCCAGTTACCGGAAGGACAACCGGACCAGCGCCGATTCCTACCGTGGGCCGGGCCTCGACGAGGGATTGCGTCTTCTGGACAAGATCCGGGATGCCGTGGGGGTGCCGGTTCTCACGGACATCCATCACCCCGAAGAGGCCGACGCGGTGGCCCAGGTGGCCGAAGTCATCCAGATTCCCGCGTTCCTCTGCCGCCAAACCTCCCTGCTGGAGGCCGCGGGCCGCACCGGCAGTGTGATCAACGTCAAGAAGGGACAGTTCCTGGCCGCCGCCGACATGGCCCATGCCGCTGGCAAACTCCGTCAGGTGGGCTGTGAGAGGATCCTGTTCACCGAACGGGGTTCTTTTTTCGGGTACCGTGATCTGACGGTCGATTTCCGCTCGATCCAGATCATGCGCGGGCTGGGCCATCCGGTGGTGTTCGACGCCACGCACTCCGTCCAGTCGCCCGGCAGCACCGGGACCACCACCGGCGGCAAACCGGAGCTCATTCCCCTGCTGGCCCGCTGCGGCATGGCCGCGGGCTGCGACCTGGTATTCCTTGAGGCCCATCCCGAACCGACGCGTGCCAAGAGCGACGCCGGCAGCCAGCTGCCCCTGGACGCCTTCGAGCCCCTCGTGGCGGAGTTGATCAAGTTCCGAAACCTGTACCTGGAGGCCAACGCGTGAACAAAGCCAACCGGGATCCGCGGCCCTGGCCGCCCCGCACGGATGACGACTACCGGCAGGAGGCGGTCATCCTGCTCGGCGAAGAGCTGGCGGATCGTCTGGCGCGGGTGCGGCTGATGGTGTTCGATGCCGATGGAGTCCTGACGCCCGGCAACTTGATCTACAGCGCCGAGGGGGAGGCGCTCAAGGAATTCAACAGCCAGGACGGGCTTGGCCTCGTGATGGGACGGTTGGCGGGCATCAAGCGGGCGGTGTTGACGGGCCGCAACAGCGGGATCGTCGGACGCCGTTGCCGGGAACTGCGCTTCGATGCCGTCAAACTGGGTCGTTTCGACAAGGTGGCGGCCCTTCATGAAATCCTGACCGAGACGGGATGCAGCCCGGCCGATACGCTCTACATGGGAGACGACCTGATCGATCTGCCGGCCATGTACGAGGTGGGCAGTGCGGTCGCGGTGCCGTCGGCCCCGACCGAGATCAAGGAATACTGCTGTTACGTGACCCGTCGCGAAGGGGGGCAGGGGGCGGTCCGGGAAGTGGTTGACCTTGTCCTGAAAAGC
>CBDURF010000198.1:0-5946 GCA_965369705.1 uncultured bacterium | reverse complement strand
ACGAACCGGCCCTGGAAATCCTCGAACCGGCTGTCGTCCGAGTGCACGATGTACAGGTAGATCCCGCTGACCACTTCCTGCCCGTTGCGCGAAACGAGATTCCAAGAGGCACTGCCGCCGCCGTTGAGGCCGTCGTGGAAGACCTTCTGCACCAGGTCGCCGCTGGCGGTGAAGATGCTGATGGTGTTGCGGGCCGCGGGCAGGTTGGTGAACATGATGCGCTCCCCGGTGGGATCGTCAATCGACGGAGGCTGTTTCTGGAATTCGGCCAGGGCCTCGCGGGTGGCGGGATTGGGGAAGGCATAGATGTTGGCGCCCATCTTCTCCCGCATTGCGGCGGTCTGGGGGACCGGGGCCGGGATGGTCATCTGGTAGTTGTTGCCGGGTTCGGACTGGATGCCGTAGCCCGCGGGCACCCAGGTTTCGAGGTCTTTATCCCAGATCAGGTGATGATCGGCGGCCACGACCGCATAGAAGGTCTGGAAGCCGTCGTGAACCTCGCTATCCAGGTAGTGGTAGTACCCGGTCGCCCTCTTGCCGACAACGTCGGGGGCGGCTTCGCGCGGGGTCACGGCGAAGAAGGTGTCCAGAACAGTGGGCCAGGACTCCCAGGGGACGAGGGTTTCACGCCCGGGGATGACCGCCCCTTGGGAGTCGCGCAGGGGCGGCCGGGAGACGAATTGCCCGGTGGGGTCGGCGTCGACGAAGTCCTGCATGACCTCGGCCAGGCCCTCGAAGGTGGAGTTGCTCAGACAGGCCGGGACATAGGCCACCGGTTCCAGACCCGTGTTGCGTCCCAGCGGCAGGCGGTTCTGTGATGCTCCCGTGCCCGGCGGAATGAAGTTGGCGAGGTCGAATTCCTCGATCATGGCCCACTTGTCCGAAGTGGGGCCGGCGTGGACCTCGACGCCCCCCCGGCGGGGGCCGGAGGGGGCCCCCCCCAAACCCGACCAATCGAAAAAAATAAAGGTCAACACCGAAAAAAAACTGTATTCACTGACGTCATCCCAGAAGATCTCCACCTGGTGGTGGCCCGGCACCAGCCTCATTTCGGGAGGCGTGGGAGGCACTTCGCCCAAACTGATCCAGGGACCCCGGGTTTCCCGGCCGTTGGTTCCGGTGTAGAACTGGGGAAACCGCCACGAGGAAAACCGCGCCCGGAACTCCCAGAAGAGTCCATTCTCGACGGTGCATTCCCGGCCCATGGCCCGGTAGCATTCCTCGCAGTTGTCCGCATTGACGTATATGCAAGTGCGGCCGCGGGAATCGGTGAACATGAGGTCTTTGCGGATGTACTCGACACCGAAGATGGGATCGGGTCCGATGCACGTTTCATCCATGAACATGGCCCGGAAATCAAACAGCCGTTCCCGGCCGCTCGGGTGCCGGGGCAGGTCGCCCAGACAGACCTTGGTTTCGAGCGCACCGGATCCGGTAATCACGCTGCCATCCAGGTCGAAATAGCGTCCCTTGCCGATCTGGACCGCTTTCAAGGCGTTGGCCAGCATTTCCTTCTTGTCGCGGCCCATGACCAGGGCCAGCCGGTAGGTCAGCTTCCGGCCCGGCGGGACGAGACCGAAGGGCCCGCTGGAGATCATGTACTTCAGATCGCCCGGCTGATCCAGGCGCCGATCGGGATCATGCTGATTGCGGGACATGAGGTAATAGCGGTCCTCGTCCGATTTGGGCTCGCCGTCCTGGATCACCCGGGCGTTGGTGGCGAAGATCTGGTAGGAGCGAACGGAGACCTTGCGCGGCGCCCTCAATTCGCTGAAGTCCGTATCGTGGTCCAGCAAGACGGTGCCGAACCAGCCGGGCAACGGATCGACGGGATCGGCATCCCGCATCCAGGCAACCTCCACCCGGTTGAAGGCCCAGTCCCTTCCCCTGAGGGCCCCGCTCCAAAAACCGGCGAGGTCGTCCGGTTCGGAAGCTCCCTCGCCCCGCCGCTGGATGTCGCAGTCGACGTAGAACCCGAGATAGACATCCTGAAGGGTCTGGTAGCCGGTGTTGGTGATCTCGAATTCCAGTGTGACGATGTCCTCGTATTCTTCACTGGACCAGGTAGCCGCTTTCTGCACCACGGTCACGCCCAGGGGAAAATGGCTGGGATAGAGCTCCCGGACCAGGGGAATGTGGTCGTGCATGGTGCAGGTGAACATCTGATCACCGATCTGCCCGAAATCCTCGTCCACCTTGCCGTCGCCGTCGTCATCCCGGCCGTTGAGGAGGTCCTCGTCGTAGGCATTGTCACCGTCGTCGTTGAAGCGGGAGTCGGGTAGTCGTCGTCCCGTCGCCACGTCGGAGGGCCAGGGCCGGACGACCTTGGCGTCCCGGGCCTCGTAGATCGTATCGATCAGATGACGATCCGGACGCAGTTCCCGCACCGGCTGCCCGGTCGTGACCCCGATCTCCCCGTGGACTGTGGCGCCGATCCACAGACCGGCTCCCCACAGGTATTCGTGACCCGATCCGCCCGGCCATTCACCGGAGGGCGCCCGGCTGTAGGGCAGCGTCAAGGTGTATTGGGATCCGATCAGTCCGTGGTTGGTGATGTTGACGTGGAATTGTCCCATGTCCAGGACATAGGAACCGTCCAGGACATGGATGCCGTCGGGCCGGTCGATATGTTCATCCTGAACGTCATCCGAAAATTCCGCTCGGGCGGTTGCGGGCGCCCACGGTCCGAAAAGGCAGACGCCGAGGACCACCAAGCAATACAAAGCGGATAGACGCAACGGAAGAAGCCCCTCACGGCGCATCGGGATGACCATATGAACTTTCGTTTGGACCCGGAACGGAATGGAGATCCGGGTGATGAAACGGTCGCGAGTCGGGGGTGGCGATCCAATGATGAAATTAGGGTGGCGGGCCTGAAATGGCAAACGCCATTGACCTTCAAATGTAGAGTATTGTTAACGGGTTATGATGCTCCGTCCTGCTCCTTGTCCCCCGCCCCGGGGGCAGTCTCCGCGATCGAGACCCGGCCCGGCGGCAGCACATCCTTGAACACGATTCCGTAGATTTCCCAAACCGTGACAAAAAGAGCCGCCACGATCGGCCCCAGGATCAGGCCCAGCACCCCGAACATCATGATTCCGCCCAGGGTGCCCAGCAGGATCAGCAGGTCGGGCATCTTGGTGTCCTTGCCCACCAGGCGTGGCCGCAACACGTTGTCGATGCTCCCGACGACCAGCCCGCAGAAGACGGCCAGACCGATACCCTTGGCCAGGCTGCCGCCGGCGATCAGGATCACCCCCGCCGGCACCCAGATCAACCCGGTGCCGATGCCGGGAATGACGGACAGGACGACCATCAGCGTGCCCCAGAACACCGCGCTGGGAATGCCGACCACGGCGAAGGCCAGGCCCGCCAGCCCGCCCTGCAGGATGCCGATCACGGCGGTCCCCTTGAGGGTGGCCCGGGTCACGGAACTGAACTTGTCGAGCAGGCGCCGCTCTTCATGGTCTTCGAGGGGCAGGTAATACAGGATGAGATCGATGAGTTTGCCGCCGTCCATGAGGAAGAAATACATGCTGTAGAGCATGATCATCAGCATGAACAGGAATTGGATCGTCCCGGTGGTGGCGTGGGACAGGTTGTTGATCAGGAATTTGCTGACAACGCCCACCATCTGACCGGCGCGGGTCAGGATGTCGTCCTGGTAGGGGGCGATCTTGTCGTAGTAGGGCAGCCCCTGCAACCAGACGATCACCTGGTCGGGGTTGTTGAGCTTGTCCTGGACCCAGGGCGAGACCGCTTCTCCCACCTTGATGGCCTCGGAAGTGACCACCCCCAGGAGAAAGCCCAGCGGCAGGATGATCACCAGCACGATCATCGCCAGGGTGACGATCGAGGCGGCCGAACGGCGCCCCCCGAACCAACGGGCGAAGCGCCGGTACACCGGCCGGGCCAGGGAGGAAAAGATACCCGCCAGCAGCACGGCCATGATGAAGGACTTGATCATGGACAGGAACGTCAGGGTGATGGCCGCCACCAGCAGCAGTAGGAAGGCCTTGCTCGCGGTCGTGGTCTGCATGGGCGCCTCCCGGGTCGGAAGAATCGGATCGGGTCCGATCCGCTCATGATCTCAATCGGTCAGGTAATACTCAAGGGTGGCCACCACCCGGATTTTCTTGATATGGGGAGTGTTGCTGTCCCGGTCGGTGATGGTGAACTGCCCCTGCCGGGCCTTCTTGATCTTGCCCAGGTTGCTGTCCGAATCCCTGGCGAATTTCACCGCCACTTCCCGGGCGTTGCGGGTGGCTTCGGCGATCATGTCCGGTTTGAGCAGGTTCAGGCCCGTAAACAGGAACTGGGTCCTGGTGTCATAGTCTCCGCTGCCGACCACCACGCCCTTCTTGCCCAGATCCACGAGGCGGGTCATGGCCGCGCGTACGCCCTCGATGTCGCCTGAATAGACCGTGATCGTCGAGCTGCCCTGATAGCGGAAACCATTTTGGGCATTGCCACTGTAACGCTGCGCTTTGCGGTCGAAAACGGCCGGCGTGCCCACGGTGATTTCGTCATCGCCGAAACCGTTGGCCCGCAGGAACTCCAGAACCATGTCGGATTTTTTCTCGATCTCGGTGGTCAGAACCACCAGGTCGTTGTCGGCCAGATCGAAACGGATGGGCCAGATGGCGACATCGGCGACCACTTCCCGTTCGGACAGACCCTTGGCCATGACGGTTCGGTCGAGAGCCCGAAACGAAACAATGCCTCCGGCGATGAAATACCCCAGCAGACCCAGGCCGGCGCAAATGAAAACCCCGAGGATGAGGGCTTCGCCGTCTCGTTTCCGGTCCATGATCATCCTCCACACCGTTGGAGATCGATCTCAAGGTCGTTTCCTGCTGTTCCAGGTTGCTCCCGGCAGTTCCAGGCAGCACCAGGCAACACCCTGCGGATCGCTGACGGGACCATACCGGATGCCCCCGGAGCGGTCAACCAACCGCGGTCAAGCAACCGCGGGTTGGCGGCCGCCACGATGTCTGCTATTTTTCTGCGGTTGCTGATTCCGGATTTCCATACCAACCAAGGAGAGAGCCGTGGCCGACCTGAAAGCCGTCATCGAGACCGACAAGGGTGTCATCAACCTGGTCCTGTTCGCCGACCAGACCCCCTTGACCGTTGCCAATTTCGTCAATCTCGCAACCCGGGGTTACTACGACAATCTCAATTTCCACCGCGTGATTGACGATTTCATGGTCCAGGGCGGTTGCCCCCAGGGCACCGGCACCGGTGGCCCCGGCTACCAGTTCGCGGACGAATGCACGACCGACCTTCAACACGATGGTCCCGGCGTCCTGTCGATGGCCAACGCCGGCCCCGGCACCAACGGTAGTCAGTTCTTCATCACGCATGTCGCCACGCCGTGGCTCGACGGCAAGCACACGGTTTTCGGTCGCGTCGTCGGTGAAGCCGACCTGGAAGTGGTCAATGCCATTGCCGGCGGCGACGGCATGAAGAAGGTCACCATAGATGGCGACAGCTCCGCGCTGCTGGAAAAGATGGCGGACGACGTCGCCAGGTGGAACGCCTGCCTCGACGGCTGATCTAATTCCACTGAAACTGTTTCCACGGGGCGCTCCTTCGGGAGGGGCGCCCTTTTGTCCGGTTGGGGTCGGGTTCAAGGACCATCGAGGTCAAGGCCCGGCCAAGCCAAAACCCCGGCCATGAAGGCCATGACCTCCGGTTTCTCATGCCACAAACGGTGGCACGCGCTGCACAGTGTGATCAGGTTCTCGGGTTTGTTGCTGCCTCCGGCTGCTCGCGACACGATGTGGTGCACTTCCAGGAACCTCGTTCGCCCGCAACCCGGTGCCCGGCAACGGTGCTGGTCACGCGCCAGAACTTCCCGGCGAACTCGTGGGGGGATCGTCGTCGTATTCCGGCCTCCGTTGAGGCAGACCGCCGCGTCGCAACGCATTCGCTCTGACTCGG
>CBDURF010000197.1:0-6061 GCA_965369705.1 uncultured bacterium | reverse complement strand
GGCCATAGAATAGTCATCACAGGAGAATGGGCAAACTTCTGAATTCTAAATAATAAGGGCAAATAAAAAGGGAGAGCATGGTGAAGGCTCTCCCAGTGCTGATCCAGACTGTTTTAGTGCGCGATTTCTCAAAAATTATTGTTACAAGATGTTGCACACATTAAAGAGTCGGTCAGCTAGAATTAGTATACAGGATTTTGGCGATTTCTGCAAGCGATCCCGGCACCCCCTCCGGCATCTCCTCCGGCGCCTGCACCAGGATCAACCCTTGTTCCGGGGCCACATCTGGGGCATGTGGAATTCGTCCAGGAAACCACCTTCATCGGCTTTCTCCCGGTAACGCGCGCCGACGATCAGGTGCACCCCGCCGGGAATGATCTCCGCTTCCAGCGGCGTCAAACCCATGTCCTCGCCGTCGATCTGCACCGGCACCGGAGGATCAGTGGCGATCACCACCTTGCTCGCCTGGAAATGATGGAGCCTTCTGGTCGGTTTGTAACGCCAGGTCAACATGCGGAACAGGACGAGGATCAGGTCCCACAGGGAGCGGCTGGATACAACCGTCAGATCGAACAGGCCGTCGTGGGCGCTGGTATCGGGGGTAACCTTCAGGTTGATGTCCCCGATCTTGCCGATGTTCGACAGCAGGATGGTGTTCCCCACGAACTCGTGGACCTTCTCGTTCTGGTCCTCGATGAAAATACTGGTTTCACCCAGTTTCAGGGCATTGCGGATTCCGGCGGCGATGTAGGTGAAAAAGCCGAACAGGTTCTTCAGGCGCCGGGGTGAATCCTGGATCACCTGGGCCGGATAGCCAATCGCGGCCATCAGCAGGAAATGGCGGTCCAACTGGGGCAGGTAGCCCACGTCGAAGGGAACGGTCCGGCCATCCTGGATGTTCCCCGCGGCCATACCCGGGAACCAGGGCAGCGACAGGGCGATCGCCACCACGTTGGCCGTGCCCACCGGAACCATGGCGATGGCCACCTTCTTTTCGGTCCGGGCCTGCCCCGACACGATTTCACTGACGGTGCCGTCGCCCCCGATGGCCACGATGAGATCGAAAGGGCCTCCGTCACCTTCGCCGCCCGCGGCTTCCGCCCAGCGTTGGGCGTCCCCTTCCCCGCTGGTCACCCGAACCGAACAGACGACCCCGCGCGACTCCAGGGACTCGCGCAGCTGCTGACCGAGGCGCAGCCCCCGACCATTCCCGGCCACCGGATTGACGATCAACAGGGCTCGTTCATGGGAGGTCATGGACACTCCGGTTCCAGGGGTTGCAACCCCGTATCAATACACCACTCCAAAACCGTGATTTGTAAGGATTATAGAGAATCCGTCCGGTGAATCAACCCTCGCTTGGGTTTTCTTCAGGTTCCCTCGGCGTGCTGCAGTTCCCGGTCGTGGGTGCCGAGCCAGGACCGGATCTTGACCGTTTCCCCGGGCCCGACCTCCACCTCGTCGAGGGATTCCTTGTCCAGATCGATCTTCCAGGAACCCAGCCACTCCATGTCCTGGTAGGCGATGGCCACCACCAACGTCTCTTCCACGAAATCGGAAATGAACCGCAGAGCCTCTTTGTAGAAATCGCTGCTGGATGTTTCCCCGCTGGTGCCGAAGCGTGTGTGGAAGTTTTCCCCGAAACCGACGGAGATCTCCCATTCGCTGGTCGTGATGAAAAGCCCGTGAGTTGACCCATCCACCGGCCTGGGCACCTCGATCAGCAGGGCCTCCTTTTCGAAGTCCTCATAGGGGTCGAAGCGGGCATACTGGAGCCATTCGGGCCAGCGCCTGAACAGCTGGGTAGCGAACTGGCGGGAGTGGTCGTTCAAGCGTTCGAGATCGATCATGGCAACTCCACGGCCAACCCTGGGTAGGGCCCGGAAATCGGTTTGTCTGATGGTCAGGGGTATATCAGGTTAACCATTGGAACGGAGATCGTCAATTCGACCGGAGCCGCGGACCGGCGGTTGTTTCCGCCGCGGAAGCCAGGAGCGGTGCGGTAGTGGACCGGATTGCCGCCCGTAGAGCAGATCGTCCATCCTGAGGGCGAAATGCCGGAATACCCAGGATCGTTTCAAGCCCCGTCGGACAAGATTGTGCACCAGACTGTCCGGGTGGGAGTACGGGCAGACCTTGATGCACTGGCCGCAATCCGTACCCATGGCGCACCAGTAGGCGTAGCAGGCCTCCTGGTCGATGCGCCAGCGCCGGACACCGTTGATGACGGCGGGATCGCCGTCGGGTATGGCCCTGGGCGGACAGATGTCCGCACATTTCCGGCAGATACCACAGAAGTGGAGCACGGAGGGATCGAAGTTCCGTCCGTCCACCTCCAGAGGCAGATCCGTGGTCACGACCGCGATCCTGACGCGCGGTCCCAGGGTCGGGGTCATGAGAAGGCCCATGCGGCCGATCTCCCCCAGGCCCGCGTCCCGGGCGACGAGGGGACAAATGACCTTGTAGTTTGCGTCGACATGGGCCTCGGCTTCCCAGCCCAGCCTCCGGATGAAGACAGCGATCTGGACGGCGATGGCGCCGGCGGCCAGGTACTGTTGCGCCGATTCCATGAGGGTCGGACCCTCCGGGGCGGTCCCCAGGTTGCGGTGATCCATTTCCACAGTGAAGGCCACCGCGAAGCGGTGGCCACCTGGTCCATGAAGATCGATATCCTCACCGAAGTGGGGACCACGACCCTTGACCGAATAGATATGATAGTCCCGCAGGGTCGTCACTCCGCAGTCGACCGCCCCCAGTTTACCAGCCCAACCCTTGATGAAACGGGTGACCTCGTGCCGGTCGGCGGGAACCCGCTCGGAAGCGGCCGGACCCTCGACCAGGGTGGCGAGTTTTTCCACGGCGTCGAAGCTGCCCCCGGCCGCGGCGAAGGACAGCGGTTCATACCTGCGGGAGTCGGGGGACATCAGACCCGGCAGGGAGCGGAACCTGTCGTCCGAGGCGCGATGTTCCGGATACTCACCATAATATTCGTCGAACCGGACGCTGCCGGACTCGAGGGCCGCTCGGGAGAACATGATCGTCCGTTCATCGAGGCGGACCGTGGCTGCCGGTTCGGCGATACCCCGGGGCTTGCCGGTAGGAATCAGAAGCAGAATGGCCGCGGCCAGGGACAAGCCCAGCAGGATCAGGCCGGCGACCTCGCGGCCGGGAACGGCCGCCCAGGCCAGGAACAAGTATGGCAGGGGTGCCAGAACCGCCATCAGCAGGGACCGGCGGGCGGCGGTCTCTTCCCGCTCAAGGCGGGAAACGACATGCACCCACAGGAAGAGGAGGAAAAGAGTGGCGCCGCAGATTGTCAAGGCAAGCGGCAACACGGCGATCGGATTCAAGTGCCCGTGACCTGGAGTCTCTGGGCCAGTTTCGACCTTTGCACCTCCAGGACGAACTGCCGGAGGTAATCGAGGCCGGCCCGTTCACCGTTGGGGGAAACCAGGAATTCGATGCCGATTTCGTCCTGCCACTGGTTCCTGTCCACCGGACCCGCCGTGGACCGCCGGATGACGCCCATGACCTGGATCGGTTCCTCCATGTCGGGGAAATACATGCGGCAGACGACCCGGCCGTCCTTGTGGAAACATGCGCAGAGTTGCGAGTGGTCCGCAATGATCCGGGCGCCAGAAAAACTGAGATCCGCCAGCCGGCCGCTGATCATCTCAGGGACGAATTCATCGTCGGACCACGGAGAGGCTCCCTCCTGTCCGATGGCCGTTTCGATCTCCACCCTGACCGTCCCGGAAATGGGAACCCGGAAAGTCCGGCGGCGCTGGCCGATGGACACCGTCCTTGGCAACGAGAACAGGGCGCAAGGCACCAGGGTGCCCAACGCCAACTCATGGGTGGCGGGCGCCAGGTACGTAAGGAGGAACTCAAGGGACCGGTCGCCGACCCCCACGCTGGCTTTGACGGCCGCGCCGGGAGCGGGCACCCCCAGGGCAGGATCCGAAAAATCGGTGATGAGCTTCAGGGCGGGATGGTCCTCGACCTGGCGGATTTCCACCAGCAGGCCGGAATTGAGGGTGGCGGTCCCGTCTCCGGCGGGGGTCTCCAGATAGATGTCACCTTCGGTCTTGCGCAGGTAGGTCAAGAAGTTGTCCACGGCTTGCACGTCGGCGAGGTCCTTGCCCCCGTGCCAGTCCCCAGGCAGATAGATTGATTCCATGCTGGACAGAAAATCGCTGCCCGTGGCGATGGCCATTTCGGCCCGGGAAGGGACCTCGGCCAGCAAGAGCAGCTGCCCCTGCCCCGTATCCAGCCGGAACTGGAAGGTGCGCACCCCTCTGGTGTGCAGAGTGATCGGGGCGGTCTGCAGGTTTTCCACGGTGCCGCGCGGATTGCGGCCGTCGAACTTTTCCAGCAGATGGGAAAGAAAGTCGCCGGCCAGGACATTCAGGCCCGAACCGCCGTCAGGCGCCGGGGACAGCTCCGCCAGCTTCCCGGCAAGTTGCGTGTCGCACCCGAGATGAACCATCTGCAGGGGGCAGCCCTTGATCCGCAACGTGACCAGGGAAGAAAAACTCTGGGGGCCTTCCCTGACCAGGGAGACCTCCATTCCTTGAACACGCAAGCCACAGGTGGACTGCAGGGCCTCGATTCCGGTCTGGTTCAGGGCATTCAGGGTATCAAGCAACATGATCCGACATCTCCCTGGCAATGGCGGTTGAACAGTCAGGTCTATGGGCTTTCCTTGTACATCGACCCGGCCCGGGAAGGGCTTAACCAGGATTATATGATGACCCGGTCAGAAATCGAGGTTATCTTTCCCTGCGGATTTTCCGGAAACGCCAGAACCCACCTCATCGCGGCGGTTGCTTTGAATCAATCCAGACCTCGCATCCCCCAAACCGGGATACCTGCTCCCCTGGGCGCCACCATCCTGTCAGCCGGGGTCAATTTCGCAGTTTTCACCAAATATGCCGAAGCGGTCCAGCTTCTGCTGTTTGACCGCCCCGGAGACGCCGCACCGGCCCGTGTCATCGACCTCGACCCCGGAGTCAATCGGACCAACTACTACTGGCACGTCTTCGTGCCCCGCCTGGGCTCGGGCCAGACCTATGCCTGGCGGGTCCAGGGGCCTGCACGACCCGAGGACGGCCACCGGTTCGACGGAGAAAAAATCCTGCTGGATCCCTACGGCCTGGCGGTCGTCGGCCAGGACATCTACGACCGTCAGGCCGCCCGCAGGCCCGGGGACAATTGTGCCCGCGCCCTGCGCAGCGTGGTGGTGGACACGGCGGCCTACGACTGGGAGAACGATCGGCCCCTGCCTCCGCCCCGCGGACGAGAGGTCATCTACGAAATGCACGTGGCGGCCTTCACCGCCCATCCTTCCAGCGGAGTGGCGAAACACCTCCGCGGGACCTATGCGGGCTTGGTCAAGAAGATCGACTATCTCAAGGAACTGGGTGTGACCGCCGTCGAGTTGTTGCCCGTCCATCACTTCGACCCCCAGGACGCCCCGGCCGGACTGACCAACTACTGGGGCTACAGCAGCGTGTCCTGGTTCGCTCCCCACGCGCCGTTCAGCTCGGACCGGTCTCCCACCGGCCCGGTCGATGAATTCAGGGACATGGTCAAGGCCCTGCACCAGGCGGGAATCCGGGTCATCCTCGATGTCGTCTACAACCACACGGCCGAGGGCGGCGCCGACGGCCCCGTGATCAGCTGGCGGGGTTTCGAGAATTCCGCCTACTACATGCTGAAAAAGGACCGGTCCCTCTTCGCCGACTACACCGGCTGCGGCAACACGGTCAATGCCAACCATTCCATCGTCAGGAGACTTATCCAGGACTCCCTTCGCCACTGGGTCCGGGAGATGCACGTCGACGGTTTCCGCTTCGACCTCGCGGCGGCCCTGGCCCGCGGCGAAAACGGTGAACCGATGACCAATCCTCCGGTGCTGTGGGCCATCGAGTCGGACCCCGCCCTGGCCGGCACCCGGATGATCGTCGAGGCCTGGGACGCCGGCGGCCTGAACCTGGTGGGATCCTTCACCGGGGAACGGTTCGACGTGTGGAACGGGCCGTTCCGCGACGTGGCGCGC
>CBDURF010000196.1:0-6212 GCA_965369705.1 uncultured bacterium | reverse complement strand
CCGGCTACCGAGATGAGGGACACGAAAGTCTCTCCGCTGTCCAGATCGTAGGCCCGCACTTCGAGGACCCGGTTCTCGATGACCACCGAGGCTGTGATCTGTAGCACGCCTGAACCGGTGGCGGTGATCTGTGTCCGCGCAAGTCCTTCGGCGTTGGTCGTGGTGGTCGATTCGACGAACTTTCCTTCGCCGCTCGATGCGTTGGTCACCCCGAACGACACCGGAATTTCAGGTAGCAAGCTGAAATTACCCGCGGAATCGTAGAGTTGGGCGGTGATCGTCAGCAGGTCGGTGTTGTCGGCCGTCAGCGTATCGGCGAGGACGGGATCCTGGTCGGGAAACTCGCGCCACGAGTTCAGGACCACCGTCTTGGGCCGGGGATCCTGGAAGGCCACGATGATTCGCCCGGCGATGGGCGCCTTGTCCGGTTGGGCGAGATAGACGCGCAGAACCTCGACCGCGGTGTCGCTCATCCAGAAATCGGCGCGGCTGTTCGCGAAACTTGTCACGCTGTCCACTGAAGTCGAAGTCGAGTCGCTGTAAAATACGGGCGTTCCGGTTGGTGCGGAAAGATCGTCCATCTTGCGTGCTGTCAGCTTGAAGTTGCTCAGGCGCCCGTCGAGATCGTAGAGATCGTCACGCCCTTCGTCGTCCCGCGCGGCCAGCCGAACCCGGCTGCTGGTCCAGGGGTCGGTGACGGGATTATAGTAAGTGGCCCGGACATCGGGCCGGGTTTCGCCGTCGTCGTCGATGATCTCCAGGTGCGTCGCCCGCACGGCGCTCAGCAGCAACACGCCCAGAGAGGTGTCCTCGAGACTGACGTTGAAGATGATCGACCGGGGCACGTACCCGGTGGCTTCCAGTTCGAGCCGGTACTGGCCGGGACCGAGGTAGCTGGCGACGCTATCACCCTCCGCGGAGAAGGTGTCTTCGGCCATCAGGACCCCGGTGACGTTGTCGATGAACCGTGACAGGCCTTCGACCTCGGGGCCTTCGTAAGAGATGGTTCCACTCACGAAGGCGGCCAGCAGAAGTTCAATGGCGATGTCGGTGACATCCTGGCCCACGGTGACATCGACAACCACTTCGGTCGGGGCATATATCCCGATGACATCGCCCTTGTCCGTGTTGGCTGAGAGCGTGAAACTGCCGCCCACTTCAGTGAAGAACTCAAAGGGGCCCCCATTGGAGGGGAATCCGGTGGAATCGAGTTCATGGCCTTCGCTGTCCAGGAAATAGACGGTTCCGGCCTGCCCGTCTCCTTCCAGGAAGGACACGGCTCCACTGACTTCGGTCTGGCGAATGAGGGTGATGTCGATGTTGGTGATATCCTGTCCGGTGACAACGGTTACGGGGGTTTCCGACGGCATGAAGGTTTCCGCCGTAACCGCGACAATATAATCCCCGCCGGTTTCCACGAAAAAGGTATAGGGGCCACCCACGGTCGTCCGTTCCTGCGATTGGAGAACTTCGCCCGCGGTGGTCTTCAGCGATATCGTTCCGGTGGTATCGGGCCCGGAGGCAAAGGTGATGGTGCCCCCGATGACGGTAGCCTTGTCCAGCGTCTGGTCCTGTCCGGTGACGGCCTGGCTCTGCGGAACATCGACGATTATCGAATCGGAAAAATAACCGATGGCGCTGGTGGTGACCCGATAGCGGCCGGCCGGCAGCCGGGGCAGTTCCCAGTCGCGCACGCCGTCGGCGGTGGTCACGACGGAAAGCGGAGCGCCGGGTTCGCGGCCCGCGAATTCGATCAGTTCGGCCTGGACCGTTACCGAGCCGGTTCCCGGATCCTGGGGCAGGGTCACGGCGCCGGAGATGGTGGCATCGGCGGGGTCGGGTTGGCCGTCGCCGTTCGCGTCGATCACCGAGGGACTCAGGTTGGCCAACAGCACCTTGTCGGGTCCGCCATCGAGGCCGTCGTTGTCGGGGGCGCTGTCGAATCCGTTGCTGTCGGCCGAGGCCACTGCCGCGATGGCCACCAATTTGATCACCGCGTTGGGAGGCACAGTGCCCGACTGGTCGGGATAGATGGCGTTCCAGGGAATGGCCAATTCGGAGTTGGCCCAGATGGGGAAACGGGCCTTGTTGTCCTTGCCGCCTGTTGCAGCGGCGCCGGTGTTGGCGGCTTGCTTGGAGTTGACCTGGTCCTTCAGGCTCAGGGTCGTGCCCTGGTCGTCGGTGACCAACCGCGCCAAGGGCGGGTGCACGGCAATCGAGTCGGTAGGGGTTCGACCAAGCACCAGTTCGAACCGGTGGTCCACGGGCATCTGGAAGTTGGCCGCGAAATTGTCCAGGATCGCGGCGTCGTCGGGCCCGACGCCCCGGTCGAGGTCAAGATAAACGCGCAGCACATTCGTGTCCCCGAAATCCTGGTAGGTGATCGCGACATAGAGACTGTCCTGATCCCAGGTACACCACAGGCGACGGATGTTCGCGGGGCGGATGGGATGGTCGTCATATTTGTCGTCAACGACCAGGTCGGCGGGATCCCAGTCGACCCCATCGGGTTTGATGGTGCCGTCGATGGTCGGATGGTGGAAGGGAACGGCGACCGCGATGGCGGCCAGCAGAAGAGCGATGATCACGACCGGAAGTTGATGGACACGGGCGTGAGGAAGGCGAGGAGCGATTTTCATAGTTGGGGGACTCTAATACATCAGCGAGGTGTGTTTCAATCATATTCCCAAGAAAACCAGTTTTTGACCTTGGGACGGGTGAAAGGTTGTTCCGCCAGTGGATTGGGTGTATGGTCCCGCCCATGCAAAATCGGTCGGGCAAAAAAATATTCCGCTCCTGGATTCTCATTCTCATTGTGATGGGCATGTTGCCCGGTCTGCTCTCCTGCGGCCGTGTCGACCGCAGCCGCAGCGTCATCGTCTGGGAGCAGATGGACCCCAAGGAACAGGAGCTGTTCGATATACACGTGGAACAGTTCCGCAGGGATCATCCCGAATTCGCCGAATTTACCATCGATAGGGTTCATTACCGCACCGAGGATCTTCAGACCCAGTTCCAGACCGCGGCCCTGGCCTATGGCGGGCCCAATCTGGTCTACGGGCCGGCCGACAAGATCGGGCCCTATTCCATCATGGGCCTGCTCATGCCCGTGGAGGAACTTTTGCCGCAGGAGGAAATCGACCGGTTCGACCCCGAGACCCTGCCCGTCCTGAACGGTCACGTCTACGGACTGCCGGACCACGTGGGCAACCACCTGACCCTGGTAGGCAACATGGCCCTGGTCGACAGCATTCCCGGCGACACCGACGCCTGGTTCCGGCAGCTGAAGGAACTGACGGTGGACCAGGACGGCGACGGCAAAACGGATCAATACGGACTGGTGTTCAACCTGCTGGAGCCCTTCTGGCTGGTGCCCTGGCTGGGCGGTTTCGGCGGCTGGGTCATGGACGACGCTTCCCTGCCCACGCTTGATACCCCGGCCATGGTGGGCGCCCTCGAATTCCTGAGCGACTTGAAACAGGCGAAGGTCGTGCCCCTGGAGTGCGATTATCCCATGGCGGATACGATCTTCAAGGAGGGCCGCGCCGCCTACATCATCAACGGGCCGTGGTCGTGGGAAGGCTACCGCGCGGGGGGAATCCAGATCCGACTGGCCTGCTTGCCCAAGGTCACCGCCACCGGTCTGTGGCCCACCCCGATGACCTCGGCAAAATGTTATTCGATAAATCGTTATCTGGATCCCGCCACCCGTGAGTGCACGATCGAATTGTTGAAGTGGTTGACCGGCACCGAGGTCCAGATCGCCCTGGCCAAAGGACTGAGCGTGCAGCCGGGCGACCGGGCCGCCGGCCTGGTGCCCGAGATCCAGAACGACCCGGTGCTGTTGGCCAGCCGGGACCAGATCGCCAAGGGCCGCCTGATGCCCATCGTACCGGAGATGCGCGCGGTGTGGGACGCCATGCGCCCCAGCTACCAGAGCGTGATGAACGGCGAGCTCAGCCCCGAAGATGCAGCCAGGGCCATGCAGAAAAAGGCCGTCACCATGATCGAAAGGATGCGCGAATGAGCGCGGGCCGGACTCAAAACCGGCTGGCCTTCTGGTTCCTGCTGCCCTCGGCGTTGGTGCTGCTGGGAGTGGTGGCCTATCCCTTCTTCTTCAATGTCTACATTTCCCTGACCAACTGGAACATGTTCCACTTCCGCAATCCGGAATTGATCGGGCTGACCCATTACTTCCGGCTGTTCGGCGAACCGGATTTCTACCGCATCTTCGGCAAGACCCTCGCCTGGACGGCCATCAACCTGGTGTTCCATTTCACGCTGGGCCTGGGCGCGGCCCTGCTGTTGAACCGCAGGCTGCCCGGCCGCAACATCTACCGCGCCCTGCTGATCCTGCCCTGGGCCATGCCCCAGTACATTTCCGCCCTGACCTGGCGGGGCATGTTCAACGTGGAATACGGGGCCATCAACCTGATGCTGGGCAAGATCGGAATCGAGGCGGTGCCCTGGTTCACCAGCGAGTTCTGGGCCTTCATGGCGCCGGTCATCACCAATATCTGGCTCGGTTTTCCCTTTATCATGGTGATCGCGCTGGGCGGGCTGCAGAGCATTCCCAGGGAACTTTACGAGGCCGCGCGCATCGACGGGGCCGGACCGGTGCGCCAGTTCTTCAACATCACCCTGCCCATGCTCAAACCCGTGCTGATGCCGGCGCTGGTGCTGGGCACCATCTGGACCTTCAACAACCTGAATGTCATGTGGCTGGTCACCGATCAGGGATTGCCCGCGGACAAGACCCACATCCTGGTCACCTACGTCTACAAGGCGGCTTTCCAGTACTACCGCTACGGATACGCGGCAGCGTTCAGCGTGTTCATCTTCCTGGTACTGGTGTTCATCGTGAAGGGCTACAACCGCGCGGCCCGCGAGGAGGCGTACTGATGGCTCGGGGAACGATCGCAGGCCGGATCTGGAGTCACGTGTGGGTGCATGCGCTGGTGTGGCTGTTCGTGCTGTTCTCCATCTTTCCCATCCTGCAGATCGTGGGGATCAGCCTGCGTCCCGGGGACCAGCTCTACAGCACGGATCTGAAAATCATCCCCGACAACCACACCTTTGCCGCCTTCCGGATCATGTTCACGGAAAAACCGTTCCTGCTGTGGCTGCGCAATTCCCTCGTCGTGTCGTTGGGCACCGCCCTGATCGGGGTGTCCCTGGCCAGCCTGGGGGGCTTCGCGCTGTCGCGCTACCGTTTCACCGGGCGGGGCGCCGCCCTGCAGGGCATCCTGATGACCCAGATGTTCCCGGCCACCATGTTGCTGTTGCCGCTGTACCTGCTGATGCGCAAGCTTCACCTGGTCGACACCCTCGGCGGGGTGATGATCGCCTACGTGGCGACTGCTCTGCCGTTCTGCATCTGGACCATGAAGGGGTATTACGACACCATCCCCGTGGCCTTGAACGAAGCCGCCCTTATCGACGGCTGTTCTCCCATCCAGGCCTTTTTCCGGGTGACCCTGCCGCTGAGCACGCCGGCCCTGGTCATCACCGCGCTGTTCTCCTTCATGACCGGTTGGAGCGAGTTCATGGTCGCCCGGGTCATGCTGGCCAGCAAGGAGCTCATGACCCTGCCCTTGGGTCTGGAATCCCTGTTCACCACCTATCAGACCGAGTGGGCCAACTATGCCGCCGGTTCACTTCTGGTTTGCATTCCGGTGGTGATCCTGTTCCTGGTGTTGAATCGGTACCTGGTTTCAGGACTGACCTTGGGCAGCGTCAAGGGTTAGGTTAACTGGAAATCATTATCAAGAAATCTTCCCATTTATCCGAAACTGGAGAGAAAAAGGATAAATTTTTTGAATTCCGATATTTTTCATACCAAAGGATGACATCTTCTAACCTGTGTGTTAGAATCAAAACAGCAGGGTGGTGCAAGATCGACTCGACTCCCGTGGAACCATTCTGTCCGGGGGTATCTGTGCATCGATTCGTGTGTTTTCGCCAGCCTGATGAGACTCAACCCAACACCCTACCGAGGAGGGTACCCATGCGTTTTTCTAAGGTGATCCTTACTGTGTTCTGCCTGGCCCTGATTCCCGTGATTGCCGCCGCGGTGACGATCAACGAGGTCCGGATCGACCAGCCCGGCACGGACTACAACGAGTACTTCGAACTCCTCGGCACGCCCGGGGAAAGCCTGGACGGGCTGACCTACATCGTCATCGGTGACGGCACCCCCGCCAGCGGCACCA
>CBDURF010000195.1:0-6272 GCA_965369705.1 uncultured bacterium | reverse complement strand
CTGGGGGGTTCAGGTGGATGCCGGTTTTCATTGGCGATGGATTTCCGGGCTTTTGTTGTTCTATTCTATCTTGTTTTCCCACAATAAATTATCTCAGGTTTGTGGAGGAGAACCCCGCGTTTCCGTCTGGTCCTGGATCCTCTCTCAAATTGGAATGGATACTGCGGTAGAAAAGATATGATCGGAAATTGTGGTCTTCCGGGGGCCAACAGGGAGCAGGATTCTTAATAGGGGACGGTTAGGGCGCATCATGGTGAACAAGGGCTTCAGGCAGGGATCAGCGATAATGGCGGCCGTCGGGCTGCTGATGTTGCTGGGTTCCGGTCTGGCCTCCGCCGCGGAGATCCATCGCTTCGCCAACGGGATCACCGCCACCATTTACTCGCCCGAGGAAATTTCGGACCAGTGGATCGCCCTGGAAAAGGACGGCACCTACCTGACGCATCCCGCGGCGGGCACGGTCGAACTGGCCGACAACAGCGACGCCATGCATCCCTTCGAGGAGGTCGAGATCGTGGCGACCCTGGCGGCCATGCACGGCTTTGTGACCAGTGTCGATGTGGATATTTTCATCCTGCCGGCCATCCCCGCCAAGGTGGGCGGCAGTTTCGCGCGCCGCAACGCCATCTATCTCTCGCCCGGGACCGGTCCAGTGGTTCCTTCCACGCAAGCCTACATCACCACCCACGAAATGGGCCACGTGTTGACCTGGGCCTTCATTGACGACCAGCCGGTTCGTTGGAAGGCCTATCTGGATATCCGGGGACTCGATGAGTCGTCCCTGGAGCCGGACGTGATCCACGCCGACCGCGCTCGGGAAATCCTGGCCGAAGACATCCGGGCCCTGTTCGGCGGCCCTTTGGCCACCGCTGCCGGCAGTATCGAGAACCACGACCTGGTGCATCCCTCCAGGGTTGACGGGCTCGCTGAGATGCTGGCGGAGTTCTTCCTCGGCAAGGATGTCTCGCCCGTGCAGATCACCAGCAGCGCCTTCCCCAATCCCTGCAATCCACGAACGACCATCGAGATGGTCCTTCCGGAGGGCCTGGACATGGAGGGCCGGACGAGCGTCCTGAGGATTTTTGACATTCGAGGCGCCCTTGTCCAGACCCTCACCGGCGGCCATGTGGCCAACAACCGTCTGGCAATCCAGTGGGACGGCACCGGTCGCTCGGGAGGGGTTGTCTCCTCGGGTCGTTACCTCTATCTCCTTGAAGTGGGACAACTTGTCTCCAAGGGGACGGTGACGCTTGTTCGCTGAATGGCAAACCATTGCGCAAAAAATTCCTCAAGATATTGGAAATCACGATCAATATTACCTAAATTTTTGGGAGTTATGGATCGTCGGCATCGGGGGATGGCCGGCAGGCACGGAAGCTGCTTAACCCGGATTCAAACAGACACCAGGGAGAGATGAATCCATGCGTCCCATAAACGGGCTGCTTCTGATTGTCACCATTTCGGTCCTGATCCTGCCCGGATGCATGCGGGAGGACCCCGCCTTACCGGTCAAAGCCGACCGGGCGCCAGTGGTTACCCAATTGACCAGCAACCATGAGGTTTTCGAGGCCAACCCCATCTATTCGCCCGATGGGGCCTGGATCATTTTCGAGTCCGACGTCGCCGGCAACCGGGACCTCTGGTTGATGCCGGCCGCCTCGGGAGAGGCCGTTCAGCTGACCTCGGACAAGGGTTTCGACAGTGCGCCTTTCTGGTCCCCGGACGGAGCCAAGGTCGTTTTCGAATCCGACCGCACGGGATTCAAGAATATCTGGATCCTGGATGTATCCTCTCCGGAGTCCGGCCCCACGCAGTTGACGTCCGGTGCCTGGGACGACGGCGATCCCGTCTGGTCCCCGGACGGATCCCGGATCGTCTACGAGTCCAACCGCGACAAGGATCTGGGCTCGGAAATCTGGGTGTCGCTCGTCGATGGCGGTCAGGCCACCCGGTTGACAACCACCGGTTCCGGAATCTACCACCGCACGGCCGACTGGTCCCCGGGGGGCGCCTTCCTGGTTTTCGAGTCGAATCGCGAAGGTGATAATTCCGCCCTCTACACCATGCCGTCGGTGGGCGGCCCGGTGATCCGGATCACTCCCGAACCGGGGTACGAGGGGCACCCTGCCTGGTCCCCCGACGGCGAGGAAATCATTTATGAATCCAGGCTGACCGGCGTCATGGAAATCTTCGTGATCCCGGCAGGCGGCGGCGACCACTTCCAGGTGACTTCCGGGGGCGGTTTCTGGCCCCGCTGGTCGCCGGACGGCAACTCCATCGTCTACTGCGTGTTCGGTGACCCGGAGCCCAATATCTGGGTCCTGGAGGTGGACTGGTAGCTGGATCCCCTCATATTTGTATGTAAAGTTAGCTTGACAAAAAGTTAAGTTAGCTTTACCTTGCCCGCATGAAGCCCCGGACCGACATCCGCAATCATCTGAAGCGTCACCGCCTGCTGACCGACGGCATGACCCAGCAGGAGCTTGCCGACCGAGCGGGCGTCACCCGCCAGACCATCCTCTCCATCGAAAAAGGAAGATACAATCCCACCATCGGCCTGGCGTTGCGTCTGGGGGCCATTTTCGGCGTTGCCGTGGAAGAAATCTTCATGCTCGAGGAAGGAGATAACGATGGCTGAATCATCATCCCTTTGGCGGCGCCGCCCCGCCCCGGCCACCCTGATCGGCGCGGCCCTGGTTGTCCTCGGTATTCTCCTCACGGCGGTCGATTGGCGTTTCCTCGGCCTGTGCGCCCTGGGAACATTCGGCCCCGGTATTCTGCGGGAATGGGGGTGGGTGAAGGACAAGGACGAGTTCCAGATGCGGGCCGTCCACCGGGCGGGATACCACGCCTACCTGGCCGGGGGCCTGACCGCCTTCGTGCTGGTGGGGTTGATCAGGTCCGCGGGCGAGGCCGTCGAACTGGGCGACGAGCTGGTCACCCTGCTTCTGGCCGTGCTGTGGTTCACCTGGCTGCTCAGTTCATTGTATTCCTACTGGGGGCCGCGCCGGACCGTGTCGCGAATCCTGCTGATCTTCGGCTCGGTCTGGCTGCTGTTCAACATCATCGGGAACATCGAGCACGGGATAATAAGCCTCCTGATGCAGTCCCTGCTGGCGGTGCCGTTTTTCCTGCTGGCCTGGGCGGCCCGCCGCTGGCCCCGCATCGCAGGGGTGTTCCTGCTGTTGGTGACGGCCTTCTTCTTCTACTTCTTCCGGCTCTACGAGATCTTCGGTCCCGATCCGCTGGTCAAGGGCCGCTTCATGGTCATCGTGTTGTTCCTGGGTCCGTTGGCCGCCAGCGGGGTCATGCTCCTGGGCAAGGATTCCTCGGAGGAAACCGACGGAGGTGAGCCGGCGGAAGAAACCTGATTCGAATCACACGGTTGGAATTTTTCAGGGGGGATGGAACATGAAACACCATCGAATCATTTGGATCACGGCCGCGACGTGCCTGTTGGCGGCCGGCCTGGGCTTCACCGAGCCCGCCGACAGGGCCGAGGAGGCCTTCCAGCTCAGGATGCAGGCCAGAACCGACGAGGCGTTGCAGCTTCTGGAAAAGGACCTTGCCGCTAATCCCCGCAATGCCCGCTCACTTTTCGAGATGTCCCGCACGAAATTATACCTGATGGATTTCGACGGCATGTCGGAGGCCATCGGAAAAGCCGTGGAGATCGAGCCGGAAAATGCCGCGTACCATCATTTCGCCGGACTGTTTACCGCCTACTCGTTGATCGACGCCGCGCACCACAATGACGAGGAAAAGATGAGGGAGTGCGGACAGCGGGTCATCTCCGAATTGGAGGCCGCCGTGCGGGTCGATCCCGACCTGCACGATGCCCGCTGCCTCCTGGTCCAGCAGTTGACGGATGGGGTGGGACCGGAACTGGGGCTGGATGCGTCAGCAGCGGAGGAGCACGTTCGCGTGCTGGAGGAGAAAGATCCGGTCATGGGGGCGAAAGCCCGTTCAAACCTGTTGGATGATGCGTGGAAAAGGGAGTTGTGGGAGGATATCCTCGCCGAACACGGTGATGAGGCGCTGGCCTGTTACGAGGCAGGGTTTGCCTTCATCGACCTGGGGGACTTGCCTCGGGCGGCCGATTGCATCGACAAAGCCATCAAGCTCGATCCCGCTCGGTACTACATTCTGCTGCGTCTGGGGACGGCATATGCCATTGAAAAGGAGTGGGACCGGGCCCGGGAGGTGATCGAACGCTACATTAGGCTTAATCCTCCGGTTCCGCTGAAAGCCTTTGCCTTCTGGTACCTGGGGCAGATCGGCAAGCGCTCAGGTAAACCTGCGGAAGGCCGGAAGTTCATGGACAAGGCCGTCGCCATGGATGCCCATCTGTGGAAGACATTCATGCCGCCGCCGGAAGTGCTGTTCACGAAGCCTTGAGGGGGAGCGATGAATTCAGCCGCGCGGCGGGATCAATCGAACTCGACCTCGCCGCTGGATAAGTGGAAAAACGCCGTGACGATTTTGACGCCGTCCTTTTCGGTTGCCGCACGTATGATGTCCGATTCGTTGACCAGCCGCTCAGCGCTGTTCCGGGCGTTGCGTCTGGCGATGACGTCGACGTCCAGTTCCGGCGGTTCGAGCGCCGGCTGGATGTAGCTCATCAGATAATTCAGGTTCTTGCCCCTGTCGCCGCCCTCGATCGCAGCGCTGACCGCGCCGCAGTTCTGGTGCGCCATGGCGACGATGAGCTTCGTTCCGAGGTACTTCACGGCATACTCGATGCTGGCGATGCTCGTCTGGTTGGCCACGTTGCCCGCCACGCGTATGACGAACAGATCACCGAGTCCGGTGTGGAATATGATCTCAAGCGGCACCCGGCTGTCGGAACAGCTGAGAATGATGGAAAACGGCCGCTGACTTTTGGTGAGTTCCTCACGGCGTGAGCCAACCTGAACCCCACCTGCCGGCCGGCCGGCCCGGAAGCGTTCGTTTCCCTGCTTCAGTCGTTCGAGAGCTTCGTCCGCCTTCAAAATGTCCATTGATTGCCTCGATATTGCAGGTCCCATACCACGGTTCGAAAGAAGACATTGAGCATACGAGAGATCGTGAGTTTGCGTCAAGGCGTCGGCTATGGGGTTTTCGGGAAAATTTTTCGCGGCAATTTTTCGGCCAGTTCAAGCGACAAACGTGAGATTTCCAAATGTGCCCAAAAAATTAAGTCATTAATTTTCAATAAGTTATTGCTGAAAAGTGCCCCCGGGGGCACTTCTGCCGACTGCCCGGGCGAAAAACCCAACCACTGGACATTGGGGCCAAAGGGTTTGAAATCCCGCCAGACACGATTTCAGAGGCACAATCTTTACCTTACGTTGGAATATGGATGGGGTGGCGATGGATTAAGAAAAAGCGGCCCATCCCAAGAAGGAAAAGGCCGCTGTCACAATTTGGCATCCCCAAGTATTCCCAGTTGGAACCAGATCGATAAATGGCTCAGGGAACTGGCGGAACTGCAATCCGCGGGGGTTGCCTAGGTGGGCCGGGGCTCCAAAGCGCCTTATGGGTGGATCTTTGGCAATTTCCAGGAGTGCCAAAGAGGGATGGAATCCCCTGGGACTCCGGTCCACTTTGAAGGGGTGGGATCACGAAATGACACACGATGACACAGAAAAAATCGGCCAGGAACAACTGTCCACCGCCCCACTCCAGGTTCTCCAGGGTCTACTCTCCGGGGAATCGGTAACAGCCGCGGCCAAGGCGGGCCAGGCATCCCGTGAAACGGTCCACCGTTGGCTCAGAGATGACTTTGAATTTCAGGCGGCATACAACCGGGGGCGCCGGGAAATCATTGAGGAGATCCAAGATGCCTTACTGATGACGGCCCGCGAAGCGGTGGACAAGGTTGGGGAGGCGGTCAGATCGGGGGACGTGAGGGTGGCATTGGCTGTTCTAAAAGGGGCTGGTGGCCTTGAGGGACATTCCCCTAGAATTGGATCAGGTGACCCGGACCTATTGCAGAAGGAGGCCGACATTGAAAGGAATGAAGAAGAGGCAATGATGGCAATTCGGGCCTTATCGGCCACCTTCTAAGTTCCCCACTAACCTTCACCTGACTTTTCCCCAGGCCGAATTTGGATTGATTATTTTGACAATCCCACTCAATACCTTTTGTAGTTGAGGCACTTACTCAAATCATGGTATCATTTTGTTTCCATGATTCTGATTTGTCCGGCAGGTAAAATATTTCTGCATTTTCCGTATTGGTGGGGCAATGGAGTTTCAGAATTGGCCTCAAAACAACCCATGGGATGATT
>CBDURF010000194.1:0-6272 GCA_965369705.1 uncultured bacterium | reverse complement strand
GAACTGCCCGACGATATCACCGCGCCGCACGCCGATCCCGGCGGCCGTCTGGACGACCGGATCGACGACCGGGCCCGCCTGGAGACGGTCATCGCCGCGCTGGGCGATCTGCCCGAGGGTGAAAGAGCGGCCCTGCTGCTGCGCATCGATCACGAACTGCCCTACGAAGAAATCGCCGCGGCCCTGGACATCTCGGTCGGGGCCGCCAAGGTTCGCGTACACCGGGCGCGGGTACGGCTGGCCGGGGCGCTGGAAAAAGCGGGAGGAAATCATGAACATCGAAATTACGCGTGACGTGGTAAGCGACCTGTGGCCGCTCTACCGTGCGGGTGAAGCCAGCCGCGACAGCAAGGTCCTGGTCGACCGGTTCCTGGCCGAGGACTCCGACTTCGCCGCAACCCTCCACAAGAGTGGCGAACTGGGCGCCGCGATGCCCCCGTTCCGGTTGTCGCCCGAGGCCGAACGCCGCCTGCTGGACGACGCCCGCGCCCGCGCCCGGAACAAGTTGACGGTGGTCGGCGTGGGCATCGGCCTGGCGGCGACCGTCATCCTGACGGCCTTATGCGGCGCTCTTGTACTGGCTCTGCGCACCTTCGGCAAGGGATGATGCCGGGTTTGGTGTTGTCTTCCGGAGGGAATTGGGATTTAAATAGGAGGGTGGAGTGATGATTCCCGGGCGTGATGATCCAGGAGGGATGATCGATGCGCAAAGTCCTGATCGCCGTCTTCGCGGCCAACCTCATCCTGACCGCCGTTTCCCTGGCCCTTCTGCCCGACCAGGTGGCCATCCACTTCGGCGGCGGCGGCCGGCCGGATTCTTGGGCCTCCAAGGAGTTCAACGCCACCATCTTCCTCGTGCTGGAAGTCCCCTTCTTCCTGATGTTCTACTTCGCCCCGGTGCTGCCTTTCGGCGTCTCCAAAAAATTCCTGAACGTGCCCAACAAGGACTACTGGCTGCAGGATGAGAATCTGCCGCTTTTTCACCGGAAATTCGGTTTCTTCATGGCGGAATTCGGGGTGGCCATCTTCATCTTCTTTTTCTGCATCAGTCTGCTCGCCCTGCAGGCCAACCTCCACGAGCCCGTTCTGTTGGATTATAAAATCTTCATGATCGTGTTCATCGCTTTCATGTCCTACACGATGTGGTGGCTCGTGAGGCTTGTGCGGAGCTTCAAAGTACCGGGCTCTGAATCCTGACGGTGGTCGGAAATCACAGTTTGCTTACCTTGTCCTAGTCACAAAGGGGGAGGTTGACGATGTCCGATGCAATCCATCTGATCAGTGTTCTCGGCATCCTCGGCAAGAGCGAATACGTATCCTTCGACCTCGACGACACGGGGGCGCGAAACGAAGTCACGCGCTATCCCTTCGATCCCCAGGCTGTTCCCACCGATCTGAATGACATCATCGAGGAGGGATTCACGCGCGGCAGGACGCACGTGATCCTCGATATGGGGAACATTCCCTGGATCAACTCGAAGGGCCTGGGCACGATCGTCATGCTCTTTCACGCGGTGAAGGACCATGGTGGCGCGCTGGTGCTGGCCAGGCCCGTGCCGGATGTGGCCCGGCTGATGGAGACGGCCCATCTGGAAAATGTGTTCAACATCTTCGAATCGGTCGCCGAGGCCGGGGAATACCTGCAATCCCTCCGAGTGTCCGACGCCGATTGACCACAGGCCCGACGCTTTTGCCCGGCCTATTCCCCTCAATTGGTTTTTGCAGGTTTGGGCAGCACTTTGATCAGCACCGCCATACCAATCACCGCGGCCACCAGACTGGCGCCCAGCACGCCCACCTTGGCGGTTTGGAGAGATGGTCCGCTCAGGGCCAGTCCCGAGATGAACAGGGCCATGGTGAAGCCGATCCCCGACAGGAAGCCGCCGCCGACCATCGCGGACCAACTCAGACCATCGGGCAATGATTTGGTGATCAATTTCACCGCCAGGAAGCTCATCAGCAGGATGCCCAACGGCTTGCCCACGACCAGCCCGGCCATGACGGCTATGGCCACCGGTTCGCCGAAGTCCGCGACAGAGAACGGCACTCCGGCGTTGGCCAGGGCGAAGATGGGCATGATCACGAAGCTGGTCCACGGGTGCAGCGTGCCCTCGAGGTATTCCAGGGGCGAGATGACTTCGCGCACCGAATCGGTGAATTTGCGCACGGCGTCCCTGCGGTGCTGCATGTTCACCCAGGCGCCGCCGTGGAGGGTTTCGTCGGCGCGCTGGAACATCTGACTGATGGTGTTTTTGCCGAGATAACTGCGGGCGGGGGTCAACAGGCCCATCAATACGCCGGCGATGGTCGCGTGCACCCCCGATTCGTGGAAGCCGAACCAGACCAGCACGCCCAGGATCACGTAGATGCCGAAGCTGCGCACGCCGGCCCGGCCCAGGCCCCAGACCACGCCCAGACCCACGAAGGCCAGCAGCAGCGCGGTCATGTTCAACGATTCAGTGTAGCCGACGGCAATGACCAGGATGGCGCCGATGTCGTCGACGATGGCCAGCGAGAGCAGCATCACGCGCAGAATGTGCGGCACGCGGGGACCGAGCACGGCCATGCAGCCGACCACGAACGCGATGTCCGTCGCCATGGGGATGCCCCAGCCGCGGGCCGCTTCGGTGCCGTTCTGCAGGGCGAAGTAGATCAGGGCGGGCACGACCATGCCGCCGATCGCCGCGGCCACGGGCAGAGTGGCGCGTTTGAGATCACGCAGCTCGCCGATCACCATCTCCCTTTTCACCTCGAGGCCGACGACAAAAAAGAAGATCGCCATCAGCCCGTCGTTGATCCAGTGCTGCAGCGAGTACATCATCGAGAAGTTTCCGAAGGCGAAACCCACCTTCGTCTTCCACAATGCGACGTACCAGTCGCTCGCCGCGCTGTTGGCCAGGATCAGGGCGATGGCGGTGCAGATCAGCAGCAGCACGCCGCTGGCCGCCTCGACGTGGAGGAAGCGCTGCACCGGATCGATGAACTTGTGGATGGGCTCGCGCGGTCTCAGGTCATTCTGTTCGTGTTGCGCCATGGATCGATCATTCTCCTGCTGAAGATTCGTCGGTCATCTGATCAAGAGTCCACCTTAGCGTGAAATCCGGTTGGCCGCCTATGGGAATTTTTTCCATCGTGTAAAAAGGAACCCGGTCAGGTGGTGTCCGTATGTACACAGAAGGGATTTGAGGGGCTCGGCTATACCGAATGAAAACGGAAACTGGTTGGCGCGGCAACTAGTTAGGGTTTTTTATTTGCCTATCCCAAGCCGGCCCGATTTCTGCAGTAATATGGGAAACACGAAACAAGGGGGTTCGTCATGCTCATTTTCCGCGGATTTTTCCGGTCTTTAGTCCTGCTGATTCCCATTCTGGTTCTCTCGGCTGTTGCGCCCGTCGCCGCGGGTGATTTACCAACCTTGGAGCAGATCCTGGACCGTTACGTGGAAGCCCTGGGGGGCCGTGAGGCCATCGCCAAGCTGGAAACCCGAACCATCAACGGCAAGCAGATCGACGACCGGCCTTACATGGGGCCACCGGTGGAAACCGCGCTGGAGGCCTGGGCCGCCGCCGGCAGTTGGGCCATGGTTCTTCGCCAGGACGGGGGAGACCACCGGGAGGGCTGGGACGGCGACCTGAACTGGGTACGAGATGCCGGCCAGCCCATCCAGACAAACGACTATCCAAACGCCAAGCTGGCTTTCATCTTCAATCCGCAGGCGTCACTCATGCTGGAAAAGTACTTTCCCAACCCGCGCGTGACCGGCACCTGGAAATACGACGGCAAGCTGTATTACAAAGTGGAAAACGATCTCAAGTTAGAGTACTACACCTTGTACTTCGAGGTTGAGACGGGGATGCTCACCAGGATCGGCTACCACTGGTGGCTGGAGGATTTCCGAACCGTCGACGGGGTGAAGGTGCTCTTCAAGGTGGTGCGCGGACGCAAGGGGGGCTCGACCAATCTGTATTTCGACACCGTGACCCACAACGCCGAGGTGGCCGATCATCTGGCGCCGGGTGGGAATGGGCCGTGATTCATGGTATTATGGTCACGGGTAAAGGAGGTGCAGGTGATGATCCGTTTAAGCCGCATGATTCCTGTCATCATCATGATCGTCTGTATTGCGGGCTTGGCGGCCTGCAATGACGAAGAAGATCCCCTCGACGAGGCTGCCGACCGCGCCCGCCTGGTCAAAATGGAAACCGAGATCGATGATCTGATCGGAGAGGCGACCTGCAAGGACGCCAAGGATTGCCGGTCGATCGCCTTCGGGGACAAACCATGCGGTGGACCCTGGAGCTACAAGATCTACTCGGTTTCCGACCTGGATTCGTTGCAGCTGGCCGACCTGGCCGACCTGGTCGACGCGTACAACAAGTTCAACGGGGTGCTCAACGAACGGTATGGCTGGATGTCCGACTGCATGGTCGTGATGCCGCCGAACATCGACTGCGTGGAAGGTCGGTGCGTTGCCGTTGTGAAAGCCGGTGTGGATGCCGTTGAATAAGACCGTCTACTCATCCGACAGTGGGCGCGTGTGTCCCGAATGCAACCGCCCCATCGCGGATTGCGTGTGCGGCAACAACCGTTCCACGGCGTCGAGGGACGGCGTGGTGCGCGTGAGCCGCGAGACCAAGGGCCGCAAAGGCAAGGGCGTCACCCTGGTGACCGGCGTTCCGCTGGACGGGTTCGAACTGGCCGACCTGGCCAGGCAGCTCAAGAACCGCTGCGGCGCCGGGGGCACGGTCAAGGACGGGGTCATCGAGATCCAGGGCGACCACCGCGATCGCATCGTCGCCGAGCTGCAGGGTCGGAGCTGGACCGTCAAGCGCTCCGGCGGCTGACCCGGACTAATCCACCTTTTCCATCTGAAAGAGATCGAAAACCTCGACCAGATCGTCGGCCTCGGCCTTGTACGCCTGCAGGTGGGGCGACTCCATGTGCGCCAGCCACTGCTGTTTCGTTGCCCAGTTCTCGAAAAACAGGAAGTTGCCGGGATCCTCCAGGTCGCGGTGCAGGTCGTACCGCAGGCAGCCGGCCTCGGCCAGGGTGGGCGCGACCAGTTTTTCCACTTCCGCGGCCAAGGCATTTTCTTGGCTCTTTTTGGCCTTGATTCGGGCGACGATGGTCAGTGGCTTGGACATGAAGTAGACTCCTTTGCAAACGGCCGAACAAAACGATTTCAACGGCCCACCTTAATGGCACCAGGGCGATGACGCCACCGCGGGAAAGGAAGCAGGCGTGAACCGCTACGAGAAATCCCTCAACGAACACTACGGGCAGTCCGACCTGGCCGGGAAGATACGACAGGCCTTCAAACGGCTGGGCCTCGCGCCTGAAGAAGTGACGCGTGAGGATCTGGCCAACCTGGACGAGATACATATCCGCGGCCTGGAGGCCACCCGTGAATTGGGCCAGTTGGCCGATTTGAAGCCCGGAATGCGCGTGCTGGATGTAGGCTGCGGCGTGGGCGGACCCGCGCGCACCCTGGCCGCGGAGTTCGGATGTGAAGTGGTGGGACTGGAGATCGTCGGCGAGTTCTGTGCGGCCGCCGCCATGCTTACCGAATGGGTGGGTTTGGCCGACCGGGTTTCCTTCCGCGAGGGCGACATGCGGGCGATGCCTTTTCCCGACGCGGAGTTCGACCTGGTGCTCACCCAGCACACCGTGATGAACGTGGCCGACAAGGCCGCGCTTTTCGCGGAAATTCGCCGTGTGCTGAAACCTGTCGGGGTTTTTTTGCTCTACGAAGTCTGTGGCGATGCCGATGCTGTCCTGCACTACCCGGTACCCTGGGCGGGCGGCCCGGAGATCAACTTCCTGGTGACCGTTCAAGAGCTGCGCGGCCTGATCGCCGCGGCCGGCTTCACCGAGCAGCACTGGAGCGAGGTGACCGGCCAGGCCCTGGACTGGTTCGATGGTTTGGCCGATGTCAGGGCAAAGGCGGTTATCCGACCCAGGGGACCGAACGTGGGGGTCGTTCTGGGGCCGGACGCGGCGGAAAAATCGCGTAATCTGCGGCGTAATCTGCGCGCGGGTCGCATCCAGGTGGTGCAGGGACTGTTTTTTCGTTGAAAGAGGGATTCATTTTCATTGCGGCCAAGAGGTTCTGTATTTATCCTGCCCTCAAGCAAGGATTTTCACCCTGGCGCATACGCGCCCAATCCCAGAACAAGGAGAACCGATCATGGCACACGAACTGCCTGAACTTCCGTACGCCAAGGACGCGCTTGAGCCCCATATTTCGGCCGAAACGCTGGATTACCACCACG
>CBDURF010000193.1:0-6290 GCA_965369705.1 uncultured bacterium | reverse complement strand
ATATCAGATCAGGTGCGGAAAGCCATGCACCACTTTCTTCGCAGATCCGGTCAATCGCCCTCTTTAGCCTTCTTATCCTTGTCCTCGTCGACTTCGTCGACATCGTTGTCATCGTGCAGGTCATCGAAGGCTTCCATTTCCATCATAGCCTTTACCAACCGCTGCACCGCGGGCATGTCCATGGTCCAATCTACACCGTAATCGGCATCCTGGATGGTGAAGGCGCCGGTGAAGGGGATGGGGTTGCCCTTCATGGTCGCGTACTCTTCCTCATTGAGTTCCTCCAGCCATTCGGTGACCCAGGCGAGGATGGCCATCAGATCGCCCACGACCACCTGCTGACAGGACGGTCCGGTCTTGGCCGCGACGGCGGCGACTTTGGGAATGGCGGCGCCGCGGCGCTGGGCGGCCATCTGGATCATGTGTGCCAGATTGGCGGGATTGGAATCGGCGCTGAGGATCAGGTAGTCGCCCCGGGCGGCCATGTTGACGTTGGGGGTGATCTTGCGCAGGATGGCCACCATCTGCTCGGCCTGCAGGCGACCGGCGCCGCTCAACTGGGGGTTCATCGGTTGAGACGTGAGCCCGGCCAGCTTTTCCTCGTCGTATTCCACGACCCAACTGCGCACTTCGGCGCCCGCCACCTTGCCGGTGGGCATTTTCTTCAGCCGGACGCCGATATCCGCTGCGGACAGGCCTTCGAAAAGGCCGGCGAACCGTTCGAGAGTCGCCGGTGCGTCGGCACACTCCATGACCATGTTGGCGGTCATGCCTTCGTGGGACATCTTCAGGGAGGCGGCCAGCGGATTGGCGAACAGGTCCACCGAGGCCACGTAGTTTTCGACCCAGGCGCGGTAGGCTGCTCCTTGTTCGGGAGGCATCCCGGAAATCGCCCTTTCCATGCTTGCCATGTAGAAACCCTTGAACACCTCGAACTGCCTGGTCTGGTCCATGGCCATGGCCTGGATGATGTTCCCCCCTGCGGGCAGCAGCCGCGTCAGCTGGAGCGCGTCTTCGAAGGAGGGCTGGGGGCCGGGATCCAGGGGGCTGCCGGGAAAGACCGAGAATCCGGAATGGAGAGTGAGGGTTTCACCTTCGACACGAAGCGCCAGATCCAGACGGCGGGCCGAGTCCATGATGGACCGGGCCATGTCGC
Source organism: uncultured bacterium (assembly GCA_965369705.1). Taxonomy (GTDB): domain Bacteria; phylum Krumholzibacteriota; class Krumholzibacteriia; order LZORAL124-64-63; family LZORAL124-64-63; genus JAGLCY01. The sequence continues at coordinate 5,134 of CBDURF010000193.1, read as the reverse complement.
CCATGGCGGCGGCCTCCTCGGGGGTCATGCCGGCCGCCGGGGTGATTTCGCCGGTTGCGGAGGTGTCGGGCGCAGCAGGTCCCATCGGCATGGCAGCCAGACCCATTTCGACCATGGGCCCGAAGGAGGCCAGGATCAACTCCAGGTCGATGCGGGCGGTTACAAATCCCGGACTCAGGTTCTGCACCAAGTCCGGGGTTTCAGCCGCCGGGGTATAACCGGGCGCATTGGAAATGGCCAGGTAGTCACCCTCGAAGATGATATCGACCCTTTCATTGCCCAGCCCCTCCCGGTCGTTGAAGGATTCCATGATCGGCACAATGAAGATGACATCCGTCCCTTCTCCGCCCACCAGGTTGGGCAGGCCCATCGTTATTACCAGGGGCCGGTCAGGGTCTCCGTATTCGTCGAAATGAGGTATCTGCTCTTTGAACTGGGCGATCAGATCGGTTCTTTCGCCGTCTCCGGTTCCGTCATCCAGCATTTCATCGATGAGCCGCCATTGCCGGTCCAGATCGTTCACCGAAGTGACGGCAAAGATGAAGGCCGGATCAGCGGGCATCAGCCTCAGCATGTCCTCGGACAGCGGGAAGGTGTCGTCCGCGCTCCAGGCGGTGCCGGCGGAAAGCAGGATCAGGCATCCGACGAAAATGACGCGCTTCAACATGTCGACCTCCTCAATAGTCTTCGGGTTCTTTCACCGTGCCGGCGTCCTGATCCGGCAGCAGGAACTTATCGGGGTGCTGATCGAGCACCGCGCGCAGCCAGGCCTCGGGATACCCTTTTTCCTTCGGCCGCCCGTTTTCGTCCTTCACGTAACCGTCGTTGTACTTGGTCAGCAGATATTCACCCAGGTCGCGCCACTTGTCGACGACCGCTTCGGCGTGGGTGACGGAGTAGTCGGTCAGGTAACGGGTCATCAGGGCGGGGTCGGATTTCGCGAGTTCGACCGCCGTTTTCTCGATCGCCGGCTGCAGATCCAGGAAATCGCCCTCCAGTTCGGCCTGTACGATCTGGATGTCCGGCAGCATGTACTCGTATTTCAGATTGGCGTAGTTGGATACGAAGTTGAAGACCCACCAGGCCGAGTCCCAGCCGAACTTGCCCAAGTTGCCGGTGGCGAAGGACTCGGGCACGGATTCAATGCCGCAGTACAAGGGCACGTAGCAGGTGAAATACGTGTCGTCGACCCCGTACCAGGTCAACCCGCCGACCGCATCGGGCAGCCAGTCGCGCGACTGGGTGACCATGGAAAAACCCGTCTGCTGGGTGGAGATGGGACGCTCCCAGGTGTAGCTTTGCCCGTCCACTTCCCAGCCCATGGGGCGCCAGCGGTTGGGCGTGCCGTAGGGCCCCGCGTCCACGCCCCGGGTCATGTCCATCTCGGTGCCTTCGTAGTGATCACGCATGAGCTCGAACACGTCGGCCACGGCCAGCTTGTTATCCGGCTTGATCCACAGCGGCAGAGGCTCCGCGCCCTCGACGCCCCGGTGGAAATCCAGCGGCCACTCCCGTGAAGGTGCGCAGCGCCGGTACAGGCTCCACACCCGCGTCGCGGTGTAACGCAGGTTCTGCGGCGTGGTGGGGTGGAAGGCTTCTCGCCAGCTGAATTTCCCATTGCCGTCGGGATCGTACCAGCCGTTGGCGACGGCGAACTCTTCCATGCCTTCGGAAGCCAGACAGTTTGCCTTGTCGCCGCGATCGAAGGTGTCGATACGGCCGAGGTTGGCGTGGGCGATCACGTAACCATCGGGAATGCGCAAGGCCACCCAGTGGGCGCCCTGACCACCGGGACCGGGACCGACCATCTCCACTACCCAGGCTTCCCGCGGTCCACCGATGTAGAAGGATTCCCCGCTGCTGCGGTAACCGTACTCGGCGACAAGGGCTCCCATCACCTCGACGGCCTCACGCGCGGTGGTCGCCCTTTGCAGCACCAGGCGCATCAACGTCCAGTAATGCAGCAGACCGTCGGGGTTGACCAGCTCTTCGCGTCCGCCGGTGGTGGTCTCGGCGACGGTCACCTGGTGCTCGTTCATCAAGTTGATGACCTGGTAGGTGTGGGCCGGTAGCGCAACCTCGCCCAACACGTTACCCGACCAGTCCTTGATCTGCTCCACGGCCCCGGGCTCGTGGTCGGCCGCCGGTGTCCGGCGCAGGCGTGGGTGGAATTCCCCGTCGCAGGTGTAGGTTACCATGACCGAACCGTCGATGGTCGCCCCCTTGGTGGCTATGAAGTTGGTGCAGGCGGCGGTGGGTCCGGCGCTGGCCAGGACCATCAGCGGGGTGAAGGCCAAAAGGAGAAATCGGCGCATGGGGAACCTTTCGTGGTCGGAAGCAGTGGGAAAACCGAGCGGGGCAAAAGTATCACGACCGCTGGGATGACACAATATGGAGAGGTGATTTTCAACAGTCTGCTAGCTCTCATGGGGCCGAATCCCGCCCTTGGCGGGTGTCTCAACCACGCTTCCGCCTCCCTGTTCATGCCATAACCGATGGCAGGACCCGCAGAGCGTCACCAAGTTCTCCAGCCGGTTGCTGTCCCGCCGGTGCTCTCCGCAAAATCCCTGCAGGGCTCGCAGAAACCTGCGAGATTTGGTCCTGATTTCGCAGAGATCTGCGGAATGTACTGTTGGGTACAGAAATATTTCGGAAATCAATCACTTAACCGGTTTAGATATAACGTGTTGTCTTGGTCGTGCAATTTGCCCGCGGACAGGAACAGACGTTGCAAAAGGCCAGATGTTCGAATGACCCACCTTACCAGAACCCTGAAGCGAGGATTCCCGATGACCAGCAAAACTCTCACGACCACCTTGATCATCGCAATGGCCATGGCGGTATTCATCGCCGGTTGCAGCGATAACTCCACGAGTCCCCAATCCCCGGCCGGAATCCAGGACGGCATTCTTTCCATAGATGAGATCAAGGCCGCCTTGGACAGGATCCCGGTCGGCGATCCGGGTGAGGAGGAAATCGCCGCCCTCATCTTCATGCGCGAGGAAGAAAAACTGGCCCACGATGTGTACACCGCCATGTACGACCAGTACGGCCTGAAAATCTTTGTCAACATCGCGGCCAGTGAGCTGAAACACACCGAGGCGATCAAGATGCTGTTGGACCGTTACGGGCTGGAAGATCCTGTCGGGGAAAACGGTCCCGGAGAGTTTACAAACGAGGATCTGCAGACCCTGTACAACGACCTGATCGAAAGCGGCTCACAGTCCCTCATCGATGCGCTGCTGGTGGGCCTGGCCATCGAGGAGATCGACATCCTGGACCTGGAAGAAGCCATGGCCGGGACAGAACTGCCGGACCTCCTTATGGTCTACGGCAACCTCTTGAAGGGATCGCACAATCACCTGCGGGCTTTTGTCTCGGTCTATGAATCCCAGACCGGTGAGGTCTACGCGCCGCGCTGGCTCGGCCAGGAAGCCTATGATGAGATCCTGAGTGAGGATTCAGGCGAGGGCCGGCGGGGGAGCCGCCGAGGTGGCCGCGGTAGGTAAAACAGGAATCAGAACAGGTCAAAAGCCCCCCGGATTTCGGTCCGGGGGGCTTTATTCTATAGCCCGAACATGACAACCACGCCGATCTTGTGGTCGGGAATATCACCGATGCCCCAGCGGTATTCCACGTTGTACCGGCGCGTGCTCTTCATGGGGATGTGCAGGCCGAGGGTAAGACTCAAGCCCAGTTCGGTGTCGGGCGAGAGCATGAGAGTGGGGCCGACCCCACCGTAGAACCGGATGCCGGTTTCGGGCAGGGGAATCAGGTAGAAGCGCAGATCCGCATTCAGGGCGGTGGAAGAATGGTCTCCCAGGGTGAAATCCAGGCTGGGGACCAGCGTCGCCGAGCCCAGGATGGGGCCGAATTCACCCTGGACGCCCAGGAAGAAGTCGTCTTGGCCGCCGCTGAGGCCCAGGCGGGGACCAAGGGCGGCGTCGGCGCGGGCCTGGCCGCTGAGCCCGGCCACCAGCGCGATCGCCATGAGGAAAAGCGGGAGAATTCTTATCTGTGACACGGGCCAACCTCCATGTTGGAATTGATGAGAGTATAAATGGAAGCCTGGACCAGTCAAGCAGCCGCATTAAAGTGGACATCACCACCCGGAATTTCTATTATCCCGATTCACGGAACGAAGCTGTTTTCTGAATACCCATCCTGCAAGGAGCCTCGATGAAATCGTGTCATGGAATTCCCGCGGTTGTTTTTCTGCTGGCGGTCCTTTTCCTGGCCGGCTGCGGCGGCGGAAACAGCCAGGAGATGGAACTGGGCGGCATCAATACCGGTGACTATCTCGACGGCCTGCTGTCCCGCACTTTCCGGGCTCTCGGCGGCATCAACAGCATGGAGTCGGCTGAGGCGGCCGTGCCCCAGCTCAAGGCCATCAATGATGATTTCGACGATCTGATCTATCATATCCCCAAGCTGTCGGAGAAGGGCCGCGCCGATATGTCCAAAAAGGCGCGGAAGGCCCTTCCGGAAATCCAGGACATGGCCCGGCGCATCAACGACATGCAGGGCTTGAGAAATATCCTGGGCCCGTCCCTGGATACGATGGTCGACAAGCTCGGCCAGCTCCTCTGATAATGGCACTGACAACTTTTCCAACCCGGAGGGAAACCCCATGAAGACTCGCCAAATCGTCTCAACCGTTCTTTTCCTCGCCGTGTTCGCCCTGCTGGTCGGCTGCGGCGGCAGCAAACCCCACGAACTGGAAAGAGGAGGGTTGAACGCGGGGGATCTCATGCAGGGTCTGCTCGATCGGACGATGGTCACCCTCGGCGGGGTGACCTCGCAGAAGTCGGCCGAAGAGGCCTTGCCCGTGCTCGAGGAGATCAACAAGGAATTCGAGAAATTGATCGATACCCACGGCGACCTGTCGGAGCAGGGCCAAGCCGATCTTTCGGCCCAGGCGGCCAAGGCCATGCCGGGGCTGAAGGACATCACGCAACGGATCAACATGCAGAGCTACGGGGATATGCTGCGTCCGACCATGCATGAGATGATCTCGAATCTGACCAAGCTGCTGTAGTCATCAGGGTTCATTTGCGGGAAACCACCGGGGTTGGCCCGCGGGTTTCTTTTGTCCCCAAGTTGGCGGCGACCGCGGTAACGATCAGGGTGTTGA
>CBDURF010000192.1:0-6362 GCA_965369705.1 uncultured bacterium | reverse complement strand
CCGCCACGGCAATTCCATTGTAGGGGTCAACGACATATTGGAGATTCCAGTTTGGATCTCAGATTATTAACTCATTTGTTATCAATAGGTTATTTTTTCCAAAGTGCCCCCGGGGGCACTTTCTTGAGCTATTTTGTTTGTTTTCAATGTGTTATAATTTTAAATTGGCCTTTGTGGTGTTTTTGACAACATATTTATTGTCAGATGCTCAGCAAAGTAAATAAATATGTTGTCAAACACGCAACCATTAACAACATAAATGTTGTCCCAAATCGTCCCCCAGGGGGCGATTTTCGCAGTGATATTTTATATCCATGCGTACAAACCCGCTGGCGGGTTTTCCTGCATTGATATCCAATATCCCAGCGCGTCTGGGACCGTCGCACAAGACGTCGATCTTGTCGGACACAATTTCAGAGGCACAACCGATGAATTACGGATAATTCGGGAGACCTATCCGGTTTTTGCGAAAATCATGATTTTTCTGAAAATCGACCGGCAAAATATGGTAGAGTGCAACTCGTTTCAGGACAACGAGTTGAAATCGACCATCATTCTCATCCAATAGTTTCACCAAAAACTTGGAGGGATCTTATGAAGACCAAACACCCCACCATCCTGGTCTTGTTCGCAATGATTCTGATTACTGGGTCGGCTTTGGCCCAGAGTCTGACCCCCATCGAAGAGCTGGGGAAAGCACTGTTCTTCGACGCCACTCTTTCCTCCCCACCGGGCCAATCCTGCGCCGCGTGCCACGGCCCGGATGTTGGCTACACCGGTCCCGACTCGGACATCAACAACAACCAGGTCGCCTATCCCGGCGCGATCCATAAGCGGGCGGGCAACCGCAAACCGCCGACGGCTGCCTATGGAGGATTCAGTCCGGTCCTCTATTATGACGAAGACGAAGAGCTCTTTATCGGCGGCATGTTCTGGGACGGCCGGGCCACCGGCTGGACGCTCGGCGACCCTCTTGCCGAGCAGGCCCTCGGACCCTTCCTGAATCCCCTGGAACAGAACAGTCCCAACGCCAAGCTCGTCTGCCTCAAGGTGGCCCATTCGGACTACGCCGACCTGTTCGTGGAGGTCTGGGGGCCGGACGCGCTGGACCCGGTGAAAGACGTGCCCGGAATGTACGAGAGAATCGGGCGCTCGATTTCTGCGTACGAATCCTCGACCGAAGTCGGTCCCTTCACCTCGAAGTACGACTATTACCTGGCCGGCCTGGTGGAACTGTTGCCCGAGGAAGCCATGGGCTTGACCCTCTTCGACGGCAAGGCCCAGTGCGCCCTGTGCCATATCAGCGAACCCGGCGCTGACGACTCGCCGCCCCTGTTCACCGATTTCACGTTTGACAATCTGGGGATCCCCTCCAATTTCGAACTGCCCTTCTACCGGGCCCTGCGGAAGTTCAATATCGAGGGGTTCGACTGGGTCGATCTGGGCCTGGGCGGCTTCCTGGAAACCGTTCCCTCGTACGCGCACATGGCCGCCGAAAACTACGGCAAACACAAGGTGCCCACCCTGCGCAACGTGGACCTGCGACCCTACCCGGAGTTCGTCAAGGCTTTCGGCCATAACGGGTATTTCAAGTCCCTGGAGGAAATCACCAACTTCTACAACACGCGCGACGTGGCGCCGTGGCCCGCACCCGAGGTTCCTTCCACGGTCAACACCGACGAGCTCGGCGACCTCGGCCTGACCCCGGCAGAGGAAGCCGCCGTGGTGGCCTTCATGAAAACCCTGTCCGACGGGTACATGCCGCCGGCCAACAAGAGCGGCCCCGGCACGCCTGCCCTGGCGCTGAGATTCGCCCACAAGCCGGGTGGAATGGCTGCGGGCGTGTTCAGCTTCACCTTGGCGCGCGCCGGCGACATCCAGTTCGACGTCTTCAATGTCCGTGGCCGGCGGGTGGCCCGCCTGGCCACCGGATGGCACGAAGCCGGACCGTACAGCTTCGATCTGGACTCCCGGGATCTGGCCAGCGGGATGTACATCGCCCGCTTGGTTACCGGCAAACAGATCGCCACCCGGAAGGTCACCCTGCTCAGGTGATTGCAACCGAAAGCCTGATGCGGAAACAGCCCTGGGGATATTTCCCCAGGGCTGTGCGTTGACGGGCTAAGCTGTCATCGCTGGTGACCCAGCACGATCGCTTTTTCGGTCACCACCCTGTTCTCCGAGCTGAGGCGGAGAAAATACGTTCCCGACGCCACCCTTGCACCGCTGTCGTCGCGGGCGTCCCAAACCGTTTCCAGAGTTCCCGATCCGCCGATATCCTGCCTCAAACGCCGCACCAACCGTCCGCGCAGATCGTAGACATCAAGCCGGGCCGTCTCGTTCATGGGAACTGAAAAACGAATCGTCGTGGAGTGGGTTGCCGGATTGGGCCAGACCGCTTCGATGGATAGCCTGGCAGTGAACGGACCCGCCTTGTCCACACTGACCGGGCCGTACCAGCTGTGCACGCCGTCGGCATCGGTCAGACGCAGCCAGTAGTCGCACGGTTCCGCGGGGGCGGCCGCGTCGATGAATTCGAAGGCAGGCCCGCCGGCCAGCCTCCCGAAGGACAGTTGTTCCCGCGCGGATCCATCCACGGAGCGGAAGACCTCGCCGGTAAGCAGGGGGATATCATGGGACACGGACCAGCGAACGGTTACCGCTCCGGGCGCAGACCGCTCGGCCATGAAATCATGCAGGAAAACCGGGGTGCTCTGATCGGTGTAGATGACGCCCAGACCACCGGTTCCGGCCAACAGTCTGCCGTCTTGGTCGAAAGCAAGGGTTTCGATGTGTACATTGTGGTACCAACCCGAGATGAGGGACCAGGAATCACCTCCATCGTTGGACTGATAGATGTGGCCGTTGCTGCGGGCGCTCGCAAACAGAAAGTCGTTGGGATTGACGGCGATGGACTGCATGCTGGATTCCGCCAGGCTGGCGTCAACCAGATTCCAGGTCCCGCCATCGTCCAGGGAGCGGAAGAGTCCCGCGTTGGGAAGGGCCGCGAACAGAACACCGCCAGGCAAAGAGAGAACCTGATTCACATTCAGGTCCGTCAGGCCGTTGTTCAGCGGCGCCCAGAAGCCGCCGTTGTCCTCCGAACGGAAGATCCCACCACCATTGGTTGCAGCCAGCAGGTCGCCGTCGGCCTCCACGACAAGGTCCTCCATTTCCAGGACAGTCAACCCCCCGCTGGCCGGTGTCCATGTGTCTCCCTTGTCGGTGGAACGCCAGACACCGCCTCCATACAGGCCGCCGGCAAACAGATCACCACTGCTTGGCTTGATGGCCAGGCAAGAGACCCGGGTAATGTTCGGGGTCGTGCCCGTTCGATACCAGTAATGGCCCCCGTCCTGGGAGCGGTAGATATGTGTCCCCCAAGTGCCTGCGAAGAGGTCTCCGTTGGGATGACTGACGATGTCGTACATATCCTGATCCTCGATACCATTATTGATGGGAGTCCAGGTGACCCCGTCGTCAACAGAGCGGTGAACACCGGCCCCGAATGTGGCGGCGAACAGTGTCCCGCTCCCGGTCAGCAAAATGGTCCTGACGTCGCTGCGATTCATTCCAACGCTTGAAGGAGTCCAGGAAACTCCCCCATTGACGGAGCGGAAAATACCGCCTCCGTTGCAGCCCGCTAGAAAATCGTACGTGCCGAAAAAGAGAAGATCACGGACCCCCTGCATTTCGATGCCCACTCGATATGGAGTCCAATTCTCCCCGTCGTCACAGGAAAAATATGTCCCCGAGGAGTAGGTGCCCGCCCAGAGGTGCCCCGTGGCATCCCGATTGACCGTGAGGCAGAAAGAATCATCCAGGCCGTTGCTGAGTCGGGTCCAGGTCGTGCCATCCCATGCGGCACGGTAGATCCAGCCCCCCCAGGTCGCCGCGTAGATGTTTCCTTCGGGAACAATCAGGAAGTCCTCGACGCTTCTCAGCGTCATTCCGGAATCGAAAAGATCCCAGGTAATGCCGCCGTCAACGGAACGAAAAGCATAGTTCGAGTCGGTGCCTACGAACAAAGGTCCTCCGTTGGGGACGGCCGTCAGGGCCTTGACCTGAACGGAGGGAAAATTGGCGCTAACGGCCTGCCAGGTATCTCCACCGTCTACCGAGCGAGAAAGGCTGCCACTCTTGGCGGCATACAGGATATCCAGGGTCGGGTCATACGCCAAAGAGCCGTAGGTACCGACAAGGTCGGAACCGGAAACCGGCCAACTGGCGCCATTGTCAAGAGACCGGCGTACCTCTCGGGTACTGAGGGCGGCGAAAACCGTGCCTGCATTGTTGATGATGATTTCGGACACGTTTTCGCCCCGCAATCCGACTTCCTGCCAGGTCGCCCCCTGGTCGGTGGAGCGGAAGACGCCCCCCACTGACAAGGTGCCGGCGTAGAAGTCGCCCCCGGGTGCCTCGGCCAAGGTGGTGACCCACCCCCCCTCCGGTCCTGTGCTTTCCAGCCAGTCGAAGGTCTGGGCGGAACACGGCAGGCTGGCCAGCATCAAGCCGGCGACCAACAGAATTTCAGAAGCGAAACGGAAAAAATGAGTCGGCTGGAATCGAGATATCATTCTAGGTCCCCCTGTCCATTGGATATCACAACGACACTCTTTAATATATCACAAATGACAAGATGATTTCATCGTTGATTTTTTTTATGATGGCCGCCTGGGCTCTTTTGGAATTTAAGCCGTTCGCGATATCCGAGCCCCATCATCTTCAAACCGAGACCGGAGACTTCATGCGTTCATCGGGTGTTTTCCTAATCGTCGTCATTTTCCTGTCCTTCGCGACCATGGCCTGGTCCACCGACGACCTGGTCATCCGCAACGTCACCGTCATCGACGTAGCTGAGGGCGGCCGTGCGACAAATGACATCGAAAACGCCGTCATCGTGATCCTGGACGGCAGGATCAGCGCTGTCGGCCCCGCGGCTGAAATCGACCCGCCTGAGGATGTCGAAGTGCTGGACGCGCAGGGCGGTTTTGCCGTGCCGGGCCTGATCGATTGTTTCGCCGCTTTGAACCACCAGGGACAGGCCAACGCCTATCTCGCCATGGGCGTCACCACGATCGTGGGTGTGGAAAGCACGCGCCGAGGTCCGCTCGATATGGACTCCGATCCTTCGCCCGATATCCGCCTGCTGGGTGAAGTCGGCTACGAAGCTGCACCTCTGGCCGAACTCCTGACAGCTTTGGAATCCGAACACGCGAGCGGGGCGGAAGTCCTGCTCGTGATGTACAGGGTCGATCCCACCCAGATGCCGGCCGTCGTGGAGCGGGCCCACGAACTGGGCATGCCGGTGATCGGCGAGCTCGCCCGCACGAAATACGTGGACGCGGCACGCATGGGCGTGGATGTCTTCGTGCACACCACCCGTTACTCCCTGGGTCTGGCGCCGGATGAATTGCGCGATGGCATCGATGATGAACCGTTCAGTGATGATCTCGGCAGCGCCAAGTGGCGTTATTACCAGATGCTGCCCGACCTGGCCGCCGACACCGACGCCGTGCGCGACTACGGGGCCGCGATCGCCGCGGGCGGGACGGCCCTTCTGCCCACGCTCAGCCTCGGCTACCTGGACCGACCCGGTCACGCCAATCCCTGGGAGGGGCCCGTAGCCGCCATTCTCGACCCACGCGACATCCACTGGCCGGCCGATCCGGTAACCGGCGAGCACGCCTACGACGCCGACAAGGCCGAGGCCTACCGCACCATCGCCATGGCCGAAATCGCTCTGGACACCGGTTTTTTCGCGGCGGGATGCCGCTACATAGCTGGCAGCGGGGCGGACGTGTGGGGCACCATGCCAGGCATCTCCCTGCATCACGAACTCGAGGCACTCGTAGCGGTGGGACACAGTCCGCGGCAGGCCCTGGCCACCGCGACCAGCAATCCGGCGGAGGTTTTCGGCTGGACGGAGATCGGCGGGATCGCGGCAGGCAAACGGGCGGACCTGGTGATCCTCGGTTCCGATCCCCGCACCGATATCCGGCATCTGAAGAACATTCGCCAGACGGTGTTGGCCGGCCGGGTGCTGAACCGCGCCGATCTGCTGGAGCCCCGGCCACTCGACGACGGTCAGCTGGTCGCTCGGGTACCCATGTCGATCCCCGCGGAACTTCTCGATACGGACGGCTCACCCCTGGAAAAGAACGCCTGGCTCGACCTGGTCGACATCGACGAGATCGTCTACATCAGCGACGGCCTGCGGGTCACGGGTCATCTCATCACGCCGAAAACGCCCGGCCCGCATCCCTGCCTCATCTACAACCGGGGCGGCAACCGTGAGTTCGGCGCCAACTCACCTTTGAGGGTCGCCCTGCGGTTGGCCAGGTTCGCAAGCTGGGGTTTCG
>CBDURF010000191.1:0-6413 GCA_965369705.1 uncultured bacterium | reverse complement strand
CTCGGCCTGCCGGACACCCTGCATGGCAATGGAGCCGACGGTTGCGAAACACGCATGTTTCAGGGGCAACAAGTCACCCGGCGCACCGAACCGGTTGCTGACCAGCGGAGGAATTTTTACGCAGAGATTGACCGGAATCCAGTTGATTTCGGCGTGAGTCGCCAACTCACCGCCCCCGCAGGCAACCATGTCGCCGACCTTGAACCCGGTGACCCCTTCGCCGACCTCGATTATCCGACCGGCGGTGCTGTAGCCCAGGGGGGTCATCGAGTCGAGCCGATTCATCACCTTGCGAAAGGTCGCCAGAGGTCCGAGTTGCTTGAAGGTCTCCAGGACCTGTTTGACTTTCTCCGGCCTGGCTTTGGCCATGCCGATGTAGGATCGTTTCGAATCGTCGACCTTCATCTTCTCGGTGCCGGCCGAGATGAGGGAATAGTAGGTCTGCACCAGGACGCCCCCTGCCTTCAACGAGGGGACGGGCACGATCTCAAGGTTGAGTGTACCCTTGCTGTAGTTTTGAACGATTTGCTTCATCGGCGAGATGGCTTTCATGTTTGTACCCAAAGCCGGATTCCCAGACAGGTCGACTTCGGGTGCCCGGATGACAAAGTCACATTATTCCAAAGATGACAAGATTCCAAAGATGACAAGCGCTTTGGGTCCCTTGAATTCGTCATCGGTAGCAATTACTGCCCACTGAGGATTGAATTTAACTGTGGCCAAGTGATAGTCAAGAGATGGAAGGACGCCGCCCATGGCCGCCAAAGCCCTCTGCCGAGGAAATCCACCGGTTTTTACAGGGGGATCGTGTCTCCGACCGGTACTTGGCCATGATGCGGAGAAAGTCGAAAAGAAACCCGAAATCGGTGTTGAGGCAATGATATCGGGATCAGGCTCGATTGGCCGTGACGGGCTCGGCAAGAATTCGCTGGGCAAGCCGTAGTTTCAGCGAGTACGATCTACCGGAGGTTTCCAGCTCAAGCGGCAATAATATTTGGTTCCCGTCATCTGAAGAGTTTTTTTGTGGAGGCGGGCAGCTCCTTTCCCCCATTGAATTTCCGAGGGAAATGAAAAAGACATGACATCCCTCAAAAAGAGTTCGGCACAAGATCTGGAACCGGGAAAAGTTTCTCATTCCCTGCTGGCTTCCTTCAAGGTTCATTTTCCGGTTTTTCTGCTGTTGCTGGCCCTGGTCTTTGCGTCCTTCGGCAGACTTCTCTGGACCCCACTCTGGAATCCGGTTGATTTCCAAGTCATGACCGACGCCCACGTGCTGATCCAGAATCCCTGGGTCATGTTTCACCACGCCGGGTTCTATTTCAGTCAGCCGGTTCTCCAACTGGCTTTTCTGGTGGAGTACAATTTCTTCGGCATCGATCCTGCCGGATACATGGCCGTCAACCTGGTCATACATGCCCTGAATTCCTTCCTCGTCTACATGCTGGTCAATCTACTGTTTCCCAGGAAGAACATGGCCATCCTGTCCGCGGTTCTGTTCGCCTTCGGCGTGGGGAGTTACGGCAAGGTGTTCATGGCGGTCCACCAGCTTGAGTCCCTGTTGCTGGCCAGTCTTCACCTGATGGTCCTCTATTCCTTCATCCGCAATGATTACCGGCGTGGAGGGGGCTTACGGTCCCCGTTTTTCATTCTTGGTCTGGTCCTGTTCCTGCTCACCGGTTTGACCAGGAACGCCTCGTTTTCACTGATCGGCAGCCTACTTGCCTACAAGATATTCTTTCATCGGGGGAGGGGGCTAAAAGCCGTTTTTTCGTCCGATCTTCTGGTTCTGTTGAGCATCGGAATTCTCTACTACTGGGCTCAGGATATTTGGGGCTACCACCAAGAGGCACTTTTCTCGGATTCGACCACCGGGAGGCAATTTACCTGGCTTTCCTTGAAAACGATTTTCCGATATCTAACCCTGATGTTCTTCCCCATGCAGAACACGCGCCTGATGGAGACAGTGCCTTTTTACGTAACCTGGGCGTTCGAGGCCAGGTTCGTCATCCGGATCTTTCTGACCCTGACCATCATTTCCTACAGTTTTTTCGGCTTTGTTTTCGGCAGCAAGGCCGTCCGCTTCTTCATCGCCTGGACCTTCATCACGCTACTTCCGTTCACCGGGGTCACGGAGACGGGCTCCTGGCTCAACCTCAATCACCTGTATCTGACCTCGCTGGGTTTCTGCGTCATCCTGGCCGCGGGCGCCATCGGCACCAGCGGCCTTTTGGCCCGCCGCAGGTGGCGCCGGTTCATTCCCTACCTTTTTCCACTGACCTTCGTGCTGATTTCCCTCGTGTTGACCACGAAGTTCGACGAGCGCAACAAATTCCGCGCCCAGACGCCGGAAGTGGTCGAGAGGCGTGAAAAACTGGAAGACTTCACCCAGGGCGTGGGGACGAAAAATCAGTTGCCCTGACCGCCGGACACGGGCAACGCCGAAATGAAAATCTCCACGGATCTTTCGCGGGAATGATGTTCCCGGACGTGATTGTGGCACCGTCGGGCCATGGCGGCGTACCGTTCCGGTTCTTCGAGCAGCCTGTCCAACTCCCGCGCCAGCTTTTCCGGGTCCGCCTCGACAATCCCCAACTCGCCTCGGGTGACCGCGCCGTCGGGATCGATGCGCAGTGAGCAGGTGGGAATTCCCCTGGTCCAGGCGTAAAGGTAACCGTTGGGAAAACCTTCCCAATCCGATGTGTTCAGGAAGATACGACTCCGGGCATAACAATCACCCACCTTGTCCGGGGTGACGAATCCCTCATAGGTGACGTTGGGCAGGGTTTCGAGGGTGTCGGTCAAGTTCCGTGAATATCCCCGGTCCGGCCCGGGGCCGCCGACGACCAGGAAGCGCCGGTTCGGCAGTAGACGGACGATTTCGATGAGATTGTCGGCTCGTTTGGCGATCTTGAACGACGCGATCCAGGAAAAGTCGAACGGGGCTTCCAGGCGGGCGCCATCAAAAGAGGGTACCTCGATGCCATTGGGCACGACGACTGCGTCGATGCCGAAGTTTTCCTTCATCAGGATCTGTTGTTCGATCGACTGGACCGTGATCCGATGGGCCCCCTTGAGACTCCATTCGTAAAGGCGCTGGATAATACCGGAAAGGCTTTCCAGTTCTCCCCGCAGGCAGTGGGGCCGGCTGGCGACCATGAAGGTGTAACGGGCCCTCAGCAGGCGCGCGTAAACCATGACGAAGAAGGACAGGAAACGGGTGGAGCGCAGGACGTAGTGGTCCGCCCGGGCCGCCCGCATGGCCTTGAACAATCGCCCCAGGTTGGCCAGGCCACGGACCACGCTGCGGTCGTAAGCGACCCGGTTGGCCCGGTACAGGGCGAACCCCTCGATATCCTCGCGGAAGGGTTGGCCGTAGTCGCCGACCACGAAACTGACCGGATAGTCCCTTTTCTGAAGCCCCCGGGCCAGTTCCAATAGCTGGAATCCGGCGCCGCCCGCCTCTTCAGCAGCGCCGGGCTTCAGGTTCGGATAGACTTCCATGCTGACGAAGCAGATGCGGGGGCGAAGAATCATGCGATGATCTATAGCGCTTTCGCCCAAAAGTTCCAAGAAATAACCGATTTACGGAATCCTGGCACAATCCGGGGCGCTTGATGATCTGACCCTCATCCTGTATAGTTGGAAATCGAAACGCGCCCGGTATCAACCTCTTTCGTCCCTGACCAGAATGGTCCTTTTCAATGGTATTTCGCGTCGCCGCAGTCTCCTTCCTGAACACGATTCCCCTTATCGACTGGTTTGAACAAACCGGCGATTCGCGAGTCGCCCTGAGCCGCGCCCTGCCCAGCCGTCTGGGCGGCATGCTGGCCGGCGGCGAGGCCGATGTGGCCCTATTGCCGGTCGTGGAAATTTTCCGGGGCGCCAGCGGCGGCATGCTGCCGGGGACCGGCATCGCCTGTCGGGGCGACGTGGACACGGTCAAGATGTTCCACCGGGGGGATCCAGCCGGGTTGAAAAACGTGGCGGTCGATCGTGGATCCCGCACTTCGGTGGCCCTGCTGCGGATCCTGCTACGGGAGCAATTCGGAATCCGCCCCGAATTCTCGGAAATCGAACCCCAGGTGGATTGGCGGCCCGCCGCGGGCGAGGGCGCCCTGATCATTGGCGACCGTTGTTTCGAGTTCGAAAAGGATCTGCGGGAAAACGGCGACACGGATGTGGCCGGCTACGATCTGGGCGGCGCCTGGAGCAAGCTGACGGGATTGCCCTTCGTGTTCGCGGCTTGGGCCGTGGCGCCGGATTTCCTGCAAAAGGCCGGTGACGAGGGCCTTCGCGAATTGACGAATCTGCTGACCCGGGCCCGTGACCACGGTCTGGCCCATCTGGGTGAAATCGCCGCCCGGGAAGCCGCAGCCGGCCGGCTCGGTCATCGGGGAGAGGCGACCAGGGAGGCCTTGGACTATTATTTCCGTCATTCCCTGCGTTACGTGCTCGGGGAAGAGGAAATGGCCGGTCTATACCGGTTTCATGAATTCTGCGTCAAGCACGGGGTCGTTCCGGACGGTGCGGCCCCTTCGATCATAGCGAGGTAGATCTTGCGTTCCTTTCCCGGACCCGCCGACCACGGACCCATGGATCCCGCCAAATACCGGGAGCTGGTGGATCTCAAGCAGAAGGAAATCGGTGACACGCCGCCCCCGCTGATCGAGGTCGAACCCTACCGCGTACCGGCGGAGTCCTCCGACCTGGCCGCCGAACTCCTGGCTGAAGCCGTGACCCGGCGCCTGACGGGCGGCGAGTTGATCATCCTGTTCGAGGAGGCCTCGCTGCACGACCTGGGCCGGACCGCCCATCATCTGCGTCTGAAAAAGGCGGACCCGGCCACGGTGACCTACATCATCGACCGCAACGTGACCTATACCAACCTGTGCTATGCCGATTGCGGGTTCTGCGCCTTCAATCGCCATCAGGGCGACGGCGACGATTATCTGCTCGGCCTCGACGAGATCCTGGAGAAGTGCCGCACCGTGGACGCGGCCGGCGGCAACCAGATCCTGCTGCAAGGCGGTCATCATCCCAAAAAGCGGCTCGACTATTACGAGGACATGCTGCGCGGCATCAAGGAGAACTGGCCGTCCATCTGGATCCACGGTTTTTCGCCCAGCGAGATCCAGCACTTCGCCCGCCTGAACGGCATTGAAGTGCTGACGGTGATGGAGAAGCTGAAGGCTGCCGGTCTGGACTCGATTCCAGGGGGCGGGGCCGAAATCCTCAACGACCGGGTGCGGCGGATTCTCGCCCCGGGCAAGGCCATGTCGGACGAGTGGATCCAGATCATGGAAACCGCCCACATGGTCGGCCTGCCGACGACCGTGACCATGATGTTCGCCCACATCGAAACCTACGCCGAGCGGGTCGAGCATTTCCTGCGGGTCAGGGAAAGCCAGGACAAGACCGGGGGCTACACGGCCTTCATTCCCTGGACCTTCCAACCGAATAATACGCCGCTGATGAAGGATCCTGCCCTGCGCCGCCAGGTGGAGTCCATCGGTTACCTGGGTTCGACGGACTACCTGCGCACCCTGGCCATCTCGCGGATCGCCCTGGACAACTTCAACAACCTGCAGGCTTCGTGGGTCACCCAGGGCAAGGCGATCGGGCAGCTCACGCTGTACTACGGGGCCAACGACCTGGGTAGCCTGATGATGGAGGAAAGCGTGGTGTCCGCCGCGGGCGTCAGTCATCCGTTGACCCGCACCGATCTGGACGAGATGATCATCGGGGCGGGTTTCAAACCGGCGCTCAGGGACAACGGGTACAACATCCTGGATTGATCAGTGGAAGCGGAGTGATCCTTGCGGCTGGCCTCTTCAAGCGGTATCGGATTCAGTGAAAAGCAGGCCTTGCGCTGGTTCCGTCTGCGTAAGAGGATTCGCCAGTTTTTCCGGTACCGGTCCGGCACGGACAAGACGGTGCTGTTCATCGCCGGCTGCCAACGCAGCGGCACTTCCATGATTCACCACCTCTTCCGCCTGGACTGGGATACCGTCACCTTCGACGAGGTCAGTTCCCTGTCCACGAAGGATCCCGAGGGCCTGCGCTTCGATCCCCTGCCCGATGTCCGCGCCAGGATCGAGGCCGCCAGAGCCCCCCTGGTCATCGCCAAACCGTTGGTTGAATCCCAGAATCTCTTGGGTTTGCTGGACGGATTTCCCGGTTCCCGAGCGGTGTGGATGTACCGTCATTACCAGGACGTGGCACGTTCCAACGTGAGGTTTTTCGGGCGGGACAACGGCCACCGCGACCTGGCGCCGATCCTTGCCCGGGACCACCGCGACTGGAGAGCCGAGCATCTGGCCGAACAGGACGCCGAGAGAATCAGGGAGCTTTATTCCAAAGACATGGGGCCCTACGATCCGGCAGCCTTGTTCTGGTACGCACGCAACAGCCTT
>CBDURF010000190.1:0-6491 GCA_965369705.1 uncultured bacterium | reverse complement strand
GGCCTGTTCTCTCCGGTCCGACCGGCGGCACTGTGGGAGAACTGCTGACCTACACCGTCAGCGGAGCGGAAAGCAATTATGGCCACGCCTTGGAGTATCAACTCTGGTGGGGTGACACCTACGGTGTGACAGACACCCCACTGGGGTGGACCACTGCGGACAATTTGACTGTCACTTTTGACCAGGTATACTACGGCGGTGTTACCATTCAGGTGCAGGCCCGGTGTATAGAGCATCCTGATGTGGAATCCCTTAAATCCCCATTTAAACTCGTGATCATCTCCCCTTGAGGAGTTCGGACCCTCCAAAAGAAAGCCCCGTCTTCTCTGGGAGGCGGGGCTTTGGCATTTCAGGGCCCGATGTGACTCCATGATCCGCACCGTACAAAAACACCGGCTGCCGACTCCCCCACGGGTCGACAGCCGGCATTTTTCTGCTCGCCTGTAACTGTTGGAATGGTGCTGGAGCCCGAAAATCACAGTGCCTGGGTATATTTTTCATATTTTTTCCCGTTTTCCGCTGATGCTCCGCCGGCCAGCCGGATTTTATTGTCCACATTCCCGGATATGGCCTATAATTATCATCTACTTGGAAATTTATGTGATTTTCACCCTGAAAGATCGTTTCACATGACGGACCGACTGTCCGAGGAAAGCAAACTGGATCGGGAGGATGTGCGCCAGGCGGTGCACGCACCCGAGGAGACGAGGCGCCGACAGGCCGCTTCCCGTTTGCTCTCCCGTCATCAGGACAGGGTCTATGTGTGGTGCTATCGGTACGTCAGGGACCACGAACGAGCTTTGGAGCTTTCCCAGGAAGTGCTGATGAACGCCTTCCGCGGACTGCCCAACTACGAGCCGCGTGGACGGTTTTCCACCTGGTTGTTCACCATCACGAGGAACTGCTGCCTGGGTGAACTGAGACGACCATCCCTGGTGGAAGTCCTGGATTTCGAGCCGGATACTCTCCAAAGCGCCCGGCCCGGCCCCACCCAGAACCTGGCCGAAAAGGAACTCTGGCGTCTGATCGACTACACCCTTGATCCGCAGGAGAAGGAGGCTCTTCATATGCGGTGCTTTGAGGGACTGTCCATTGATGCCATCACGGAATTCATGGGACTCAACACATCTTCCGGTGCTCGCGGCGTGCTGCAGCGGGCTCGTCGAAAACTCCAATCGGCCCTGGACAGCCAGGCGGCCAGCTGAGGGGGCGAAATCATGTCGGAAAAATGCTACGCACCCGAGGATTTCGAGCAGCTGCTGGACCTGCCCGAAGGCCACCAGGATCTGCGCCATCTGGACACCTGTACCGTGTGTCGGGCAGAGCTGGATCTCTATCGCAGTTTCCTGAGTCGGGACAATGTGCCTGATGGTGCGGACCTTGCGGACGCCAACACACGTCTGGGCGCGTTCCTGGAGCGGGAGATCGACGGCCCTTCGTCGACCATCGTGCAGGGCCCCACTCCCACGGGAAGGAGGCGCTTGGATCTGCGCCGCTGGAGCCCGGTACTGGTGGCGGCCTGCCTTGCCTGCGTGGCCCTGTTCGTGGGTTTTCGGGATGATGGCCGAGTGGATTACCCGTCGGGAATCGTGCGGGACATGTCTGCCGAAACCCCGGCTTTGGACATCTCGGAAACGGTTACGGCCGACGGCTTCGTCCTGGCCTGGACCGGTCCCGCGGAATCCGACGGCTACCAGGTGGTGGTGCTGAGCGCTTCCATGGTGGAGATCGATCGTTTCGCCGTTGATCTGTCCGGTGAACACCGCCTCGACCGCGCCGACCATGATTGGCTCCAGGATCCCGGCCCGTTCCTCTGGTACATAGTGGCCCTGCGGGACGGGGATGAAATCGCCCGCTCGGTGGTGCGCGCCCTGGAGCCGAGTCATTGATAAATGATGCGGGAGGCAGACGGACCATGGCCTGCTCGGCCTCTTTGTCGATCCTCATCGCCACGATACTTCTCTTGACTGCGAATCCCGCCCCGGCCCTTGAAATTCCGCCGATTGCCGCCCATGTCGACTCCTTGTGGCGTGCCCGTGAGCGCCAGGCCGCCGCTTCCCTGTTGGAGGCGGAATTGCCCCTTGCCAGGGCCGCGGATGATTCGGCCCTGGTGTCGAATCTGCTGGTGATGAAAGGGGCTTTCGCCAATTTCCACGGAAAAAGTCGGGAAGCTGAAACGGCGCTCCGGGAAGGTCTCACCCTGGCCCGGGCCCGAAGGGATTCCACCCTCCTGATGTCAGGTGTGCGCTGGCTGAGCCTGGCGGTCGGCAATCAGGGCCGACAGGACGAAGCCGTGGGATTGTATCGGGAGCTTTTGGAGTTGGGAATCGCCCTGGACGACCGCCGCCATCAGGGCTGGGCCTACATAGGCATGGCCTGGACCGACTGGCGCAACGGCGAGGCGGAAAAAGCGCTGGCGGGTTATGAACGGGCCGCCACGCTATTCCCCGGCACCGGTGACGTGGAAGGAGAACTGTGGGCCAATAACGGCATCGCGTCCGTGAACAACGATCTGGGGCGTTATGACCAGGCGGCGGCTGGTTACCAGGCGACCATCGAGGTGGCCCGAGCCAACAACCAACCCATGCCTGAGGGTGTGGCCCTCAACAACCTGGGGACGCTGGAGTATTCGCTGGGTCGGTCGGATGTAGCCCTGGGCCACTTTCGGCGAGCAAATGCCCTGCATTCCGACCGAGGCAACACGCGATTGCAACTTGCCACTCTTTACAACATCTCCCTCTGTCTGAACGACCTGGGCCAGATCAAGGCCGCCCGACTGGTCCTGGACGAAGCCTTGGCCATTTGTGATGCGCAGGGGTATCGGGATATGCGCTCCCGCACCCTGGTCAAGATCGCCTCCATGGAGCTGCAGCATCATCGCCTGCACAAAGCCGCCCGAATGATCCAGGAAGCCATGGACGATCCGGAAACCATGCTGGTCATGGATGTGATCGAAGCCCGGATCGAGCTGGGTGAAGCCTTCCGGGAACAGGGGGATTTCACGGCCGCCGCGCACCAGTTCGCCCAAGCGGATAGTCTGCTGGGGGAGAAAACCTTTACCTGGGTTCGGATGCGGCTGATGGGCCATCAGGCCCAGGTTTTCCGGAGCCTGGGGGAATTCCAACGGGCCCTGGATCAGTTTTTAGAGCTGGCCGAGTTCGCGGCCGACAAGGGAATTCCCGAGTTTCGCCTGGCGGCCCTTTCCGAGGCCGCGCAAACCTGCGTTCTGCTGGACCGGCCCGACACCGCGCGGACCCTCTACGAAACGGCGGCCACTGCCTGGGAAGATGACCGTCGGCTATTGCTCTCACCCCAATGGCGAGAGCGTCGGGGCTCCAGCGGGCGGAATATCTTTTCCGATCTGGCCGTCCTGATCCATCAGGCGGGAGATATTGCGGGGGCCTTCAACCGTCTGCAATCCTACAAGGCCCGGACTCTGCTGGAACGTATGCTTGGTCCCGGCGAGGCTTTCGCGTCACACCTGTCACGCTCCGATGCGGTTCGCGCCAGTCTGGTGGATGTACAGACTTCGCTCTTGGCCGAGAACGAGCTCCTGCTTGATTTCACGCTGGGGCCACGTGTGTCCCTTCTGTTTGCCGTCACCCGGGATACGGTGTTGCTGCGCCGATTGCCCCCGGCTGCTGAAATCGAAAGCCGGGCACGTGCCTATTTCGATCTGCTGAAGAATCCGGATGCCGCATCTCCTGTCGCCCTATCGGCAGTGGGAACGGGTCTGATGGACATGCTGTTTGCGGATCTGCCGCCAGCCTGCCGGGACAAGGACCGGATTCTGGTGGCGCCGGACGGGGCCTTGAATCTGCTGCCCTTCGCGGAATTGGATATCCAGGAACGGTCGCCGGTCTGGACCCGGATACCTTCGGCTTCGGTTCTGCTGAAGCTGCGGCAGGATGGCCATGAGCCGGGAAGGGATACCATTTGGCGAACGCTGGCGGTGGCCTCGGGTTGGAGTCGGAATGGGTCACGCCTGCCGGGAACCTTGCAGGAGGTGCGGCGCCTGTCCCGGGATTATCGCCAGGTGAAAGCACGTATCCTTTACGAACAGGACACTGAACTGCCGTCCTTCAGGGGATACGACATTCTTCATCTGGCGGCTCACGCCAGCAACGACGACCAGAGTCCGTGGCAATCGGCCATTCATTTTCTGCCCGACGATCAGGCCGGACGTCTACGGGCGGCCGACATTCTGGCCCTGCCGTTGGACGCCGGTTTGACGGTGCTGTCCAGCTGCAGCAGCGGCGCCGGGAAGATCCTCAGCGGCGAAGGCGTGCTCGGGTTGTCCAGCGCCTTCCTGAGCGCGGGTGTACCCGCGGTGCTGGCCTCGCTGTGGGCCGTGGACGACGGCGCCACCACCCGCTTCATGGATTTGTATTACGGTTTCCTGGCCGACGGACAGGATTGCGCCATGGCCCTGGCCAGCGCCCAACAGGACATGCGGACGCAACCGTCCACAGGCCATCCCTATTACTGGGCGGGTTTCGTACTCATCGGGGACGGCGCCCTGCAGCCTCAACTGGCGCGTAAATGGAACCGACTGGCGCCCGCTGCCCTGGGGTTTCTGGGGGTATCCTTGGTGATTTCGATGGCTCTGCGGCGGCGCAGGTAGCTGGGGGCCGGATGCCGGGGTTCCGGACCGGAACCATTGAAATGTACTACTGAGGTCCTTCGACGCGCCATATCTCCTCGTCCAGGAAGTACTCGGTGTTGCCCTTCCTGTAGTGCTCGGAGGTCAGGAGGATGAAGTCGCCCGGACGCGGCACCGGCGGCGGCAGGAAGAGGCGGATCTCGGCGCTGTCCGGGGTCGCGATCAGGACCCGGGATTGGGGTTCGCCCCCATCCAAGGGGCGCAGATCTTCGGCTTCGATGACAAGGACCAGACCCAGCACGCTTTCGCGCCCGATCATGGGATTGCAACGCAGCGACAACATGGACACGATGGCCAGCAGCAGCACCCCCGCCGCTCCCATGGCCCGTGCGTTGCGGTAGTTTTTTGCCCATGCGTTCCAGCTACTCATGTTCGGCAGGCTAACCCATCATGTTGTTCCGGTCACGGACAAATCACGAAACCTGCGCCCCGGGGCGGGACACTCCAGTTGACGAAAACCCATCACCGCTTAAAGTTGATCTTTGTGTCAACCAACCCCGGAGCAATCATGAACAGCGAAGAATTCCGTCGCCACGGTTACGAGGTCATCGACTGGATCGCCGACTACCTGGAACACGCCGACAGCTATCCGGTGATGTCGCGCAGCAAGCCGGGCGAGATCAAGGCCCTGATTCCCGATCACGCCCCCGAAGACGGCGAACCCATGGAAACCATCCTCGAGGATTTTAGGCGCGACATCCTGCCCGGCGTGACCCACTGGAACCATCCCCGCTTTTTCGCCTACTTCCCGGCCAACAACAGCGCACCTTCGATCCTGGGTGAGATGCTGGCGGCCGGCCTGGGCGTCAACGCGATGCTGTGGCAGACCAGCCCGGCCGCGACCGAGCTGGAAGAAAAGGTCACCGACTGGCTGGGTGACCTGCTGGGACTGCCCGCCGGTTTCCACGGAGTGATCCAGGACACCGCCTCGACGGCCACGTTGTGCGCGTTGGTCTGCGCGCGGGAAAAGGCAACCGCTTATGCTTTCAACGCGGCGGGTCCCGGCGGGCTGGCCGGCGCCGGACCGTTGCGCATCTACACCTCGCGCGAGGCCCATTCCTCGGTGCTCAAGGGCGCCAAGATCGCGGGATTCGGGGCGGAGAACGTGGTCCAGGTGGACATCGACACCGACCGCGCCATGAACCCCGCCGACCTGGATTCCAAGATCACGGCCGACACCCGCGACGGCCTGATCCCCTGCTGCGTGGTGGCCACGGTCGGGACCACCGGCTCGACGGCCATCGATTCGCTGCCCCTCATCGGCCCGGTGGCGAAAAAATTCAACCTGTGGCTGCACGTGGACGCCGCTCTGGCGGGCAGCGCGGCCATCCTGCCGGAAATGCGTTGGATCCTCGACGGCGTGGAGCACGCCGATTCCCTGGTGATCAATCCCCACAAATGGCTTTTGACCAACTTCGACTGCTCGGCCTACTTCGTGCGCGATCCCGACCACCTGGAGCGCACCCTTTCGATCCACCCGGAATATTTGAAGACCGGCCGTGATCGCGAGGTGAACAACTACATGGATTGGGGCATCCCGTTGGGTCGCCGCTTCCGCGCGTTGAAGCTGTGGTTCGTGCTGCGCAGCTACGGCGCGCGCCGTCTACGGGAAATCATCGCGGGTCACATCGCCTTGGCCGAAGAGTTCGCCGGTTGGATCGACGCCGCCCCTGACTGGGAACGGCTGGCCCCGGTGCCCTTGAACACGGTATGTTTCAGGTGGAAACCGGAGGGAATTGAAGAGGCTGCTTTGAACGACGCCAACCAGTCTCTTATCGACCGAGTAAACGCCGACGGCACCATCTACCTGACGCACACCAAGCTGGAC
>CBDURF010000189.1:0-6546 GCA_965369705.1 uncultured bacterium | reverse complement strand
CCACCGGTCAACGTATCAGGATATCCCAGCAATTTCAAGGACACCACCAGCCTACCCACACACAAAACCCCACCCGGCAAAAGCCAGGCGGGGCCATGTGTGTTGCCGAATCAACCCGGAATCTACGCCTTGAACTCCACCCCTTGGGCCAGGTGAACTTCGCCGCCCCAGTTGATGGTGTTGGTCTGCCGCCGCATGTACAGCTTCCAGGAATCCGACCCGGACTCGCGCCCGCCGCCGGTGTCCTTCTCGCCGCCGAAGGCGCCGCCGATCTCGGCGCCGCTGGTGCCGATGTTGATGTTGGCGATCCCGCAGTCGCTGCCCAGGAAGCTGAGGAAGGCTTCGCCCTCGTTCACGCTGTCGGTGTAGATGGCGCTGCTCAGCCCCTGGGGCACGTCGTTGTGCAGCTTGAAGGCCTGCTCGATCTTCTTGTACTTCATCACGTACAGGATCGGCGCGAAGGTCTCGTCCTGCACGATCTGGGCCTTGTTTTCGATCTCGATGATGGTCGGCTGAACGAAAGTGGCGGCGCCGAAGGGCTTCATGACCTTGCCGCCGTACAGCACCTTGCCGCCCTGCTGTTTGGCCGCCTTGATGGCGTTGACGTAATCAGCGACGGCGCCCTCGTCGATCAAGGGGCCCATCAAGGTCCTGGCATCAAGCGGATTGCCGATCGCCACGCGCTTGTAGTTGGCGATCAACTTCTTGACGAAGGTGTCGTAGACCTTTTCCTGGATGATCAGCCGCCGGGTCGAAGTGCAGCGCTGGCCCGCGGTGCCCACGGCGCCGAAGAAGGCGCTGGCCAGAGCTCCGGTCAGATCGGCCTTCTCGCTGATGATGATGGCGTTGTTGCCGCCGAGTTCCAGGATGGTTCGGCCCAGGCGCGCGCCGACAATGCCGCCGATGCGCTGGCCCATGCGGGTCGAACCGGTCGCGCTGACCAGGGGGATGTGCTTGTCGTTGACCAGTTTCTCCCCGATGGTCGCGCCGCGGCCGATGGTCACGCAGCTGACGCCCTCGGGCAGGCCGTTGGCCTTGAAGACCTCGTTCGCGATGTTCTGGCAGGCGACGGCGCACAGCGGGGTCTTGCTCGAGGGTTTCCACAGGGAACTGTCTCCGCAGACCCAGGCCAAAGCCGTGTTCCAGGCCCAGACCGCGACCGGAAAGTTGAAGGCACTGATGACGCCGACCACGCCCAACGGATGCCACTGTTCCATCATGCGGTGTTTGGGCCGCTCGCTCTGCAGGGTGGGGCCGCTCAGGTTGCGGCTCAGACCCACGGCGAAGTCGCAGATGTCGATCATCTCCTGCACCTCGCCGAGTCCCTCGGTGTAGATCTTGCCCATCTCCAGGCTGACCAGGGCGCCGAGCATGTCCTTCTTCGCCCGCAGGGCCTCGCCGATCTGCCGGACGATCTCGCCGCGCTGGGGCGCGGGCATCTGACGCCAGACCAGGAACGCCGCCCGGGCCTTTTTCATCACCTTGTCGTAATCCTTGGCGCTGGCCTGTTCGATGCGGGCCAGGACCTCGCCGGTGGCCGGATTCACCGAAGTGATGTAATCCTTGCTGTCTGCGAACCACTCCCCACCGCAGTTGGCGCCCTTCATTTTGGCGTTCAGGCCCAGAGCCCGGAAGATCTGGTTCTTGGTCACGAGCTTCTGCGTTTTCTTGGCCATTTCAAGGTTCCTTCTTCCTCCAGGATTCGACCCCTGGTTAATACACTGTCTTTTCTTCAGAGCAGACTATGTTCAGGTTCGCGAGCTCGTCGAGAACCGGATTGTAGATTTCGGGAATGACCGGACGCAGCACGCCGCGCCGGGTGATCTTGCCCTCGAGAATCAGCACCGCGGCGATGGCCGCCGGCAGGGAAACGGTGCGGGACATGGAGCTGTCCCCGTAGCGGACGCCGAAGTCCACTAGGCTCGAGGTCAGGCGTTCGTAGTGGCCGTCGGCCTCGAACCAGGCCTTGAATTCGTGGAAGAGAACCACCATGTCCCGCTCGCCGGGTTGGTAGGAAAGCCTCTCCTGCATGATCTCGCCCAGGGCGTCCAGGGGGGAGATGCTGTCGTGACCGATGGGCCGGCGCGAGAACATGCCCAGCCAGTGCAGATTCCAGGGCGGCAGGCAGTCCGCGGACTGACCCATGCGGTCGGCGGCGGCCAGCCTCAGGTCCTCGTCCGGGCCGGCATCGAGCAGCTCCCGCATGAAATCAGCGTAGGTCATGTCCTTGCTGTCCCGCGGTTCGGTATCCAGCAGGCCGATCTTCACGAAGTTGAACATCGAATTGCACCAACCGATGTAGCGCAGGGTGCCCCTGAAGACCGAAAGGACCTCATCTCCCAATCCGTAGATGTCCCTGTACTCGAGGGAATTCCGGTTGGGATAGGCCTCGAAATCGCCCGCGCCCGGTACGTGGAGCAGGCGCATGTCCCGGAACAGCCGCTCGGGAGGAACATCGACGACGTGGTTGTCACGCCAGTACCGCGCTCCGTTGCGGCTGGCCAGGAGCACACCGCGCGGCGCCCAGGAAAACTTGTAGCCGAAGGGATTGTCGTTGGCCTCGGGGGCGGGCAGACCGCCGCAGAAGGAGCGGAAGTGCCGGATCTTGCCGCCCCGCGCGTGGACATCATCGATGATGCGCATGGCCGACATGTGATCGATGCCGGGATCCAGGCCGATCTCGTTCAGGAAGATCAGGTCGTGGTCCTTGGCTTCGGCATCGAAGGCCTTCATCTCCTCGGACACGTAAGAGGCCGTCACCAGGTTCTTGCGCTGTTCCAGGCAGTGGTTGGCGACCAGGGGATGATAGCTGTAGGGAACCAGGCTGATCACCAGGTCGTGAGACCCCACCAGAGCGGAAAGGGTTTCGTCGTCGGCCATGTCGAGCTTGAGGGCCGTACCGCGGGGATCGTCACCGACCAGTTTGACGGCGTCTTCCAGGACGAGGCTGGTGACCGTCAGACCGAAGCCGCGGTCCAGCAGGTACCTGATCAACGGACCGGCCACCATGCCGGCGCCCAACACGAGGATTTTCTTCACCCTGTTCCCTTCCCGTCCGCCCTGTGGCGGGCCTACCCGCGGGCCTTGTCGAGAGCGTCCTGCAGGTAGCGGTAGCTGGAGGTCAGTTCACCACGGTGGGTGATGACCGCCTTCTTCAGATGGGGCGGCAGGTGCAGCCCCTCGAAATCCGACCGGAAATCCGCATGGCCCAGGGCCGGCATCATGTCCCGCAGGACCGAGCTGAAATGTTCCGAAGACTCGCGGGGCAGTTCGCAGGGCAGATTGTCCACGGCCATGATCACCGGACCGTCACCCTCGATTCCATCGTTGATCTTGCCCGTCCGGGGGTCGTAGACGTAACAGGGCTGGTCGGGCATCGGGGCCTTGAGGGTCAGTTCGACGCTGCCTTCTATGTCGCAGCTGATGTCGCCGATGACCTGCAGACGGGGGCGCTTGTCCGGGCCGTATTGGGCATGGGCCCATTTTTTCGTCACCAGCCGGGGATAACGGTCTTCCCAGTAGATCGTGTTCATCAGCAGATCCAGATGTGGCAGGAAATTCTCGAAGACACCCCGATAGTTTTCCGGCCGCTGGTAATAATCCTGGAGCACGAACTGGGCGTCGGCGGACCGGGGCTCCACCATGTCCTCTTCCTTGAAAACGACCTTCACCAGGGGCCCGACCTGGGCGGCCGTCGCCCCGGCGGTCTCTTCCAGCTCGCTGACCGGGATTTCCTTCACCGGCAGGCAGTCGAGCATTTCCTGGCAGCCCCGCGAAACGTTCCCGTATCCGGCCAGGCCGATGATGATCGGGTCGGGGTGGTCCCCCATGCCTTCGGTCTTGATGCGGTCGCCGATCTGCAGCAGGTGATTCTTGGCTTCAATCAGGCTGCCGTATTCGTAGGCATGCTTGAGCTCCAGAAGAGGCGTTTTCACGCCATTGAATTCCATCCGCCGAGCCAGGGCGACCAGGCTTTCGATCATGCCCGCGTACCCCGCGTGCACGCTGAAGAAGATCAGCCGGCGGTTCTGCTCGTCGGCGATGCGCTCGTAGTCGATGAGGGTGGACCCGGTATCCAGCAGGTGCTGGAGCAGGGGCATGTTGTAGGCCTGACTCTTGATGGTGTGGGAGAAGAAGAAATAGACCTTCTTCTCCTGCAGGAACTCGATGGGGATTTCCTTGACGGCGACGACGACATCCGCTTCGTCCAGGCTCTCATCGACGGTGATGCCCGCTTGACGATATTCATCGTCGCTGAAGACGCGGATGGCCGAAGGCTGGATTGTGAAAATGAGATCGCGGTTTTTCCGGAGTTCGGCCAGATCGGTGGGAACCAGGGGAACCCTGCGTTCCCACTTGTTCTTGTCTTCCCTGCGGATGCCGATGGTCACGCCCATATTGTCACCTGCCGACGACGGCTCGTATGAAAAAGATGCAGAGGCTTCGCGCCTGTAATCAAAACAAAATCAAGGGAACCGGTCCGCATAAGCTAGGGGGCGTGGGCAGGGGAGTCAAGCCCGGCAAGGAGGAGCGGGCGGGGTGGAAAAGCGGCGTTCAGCCGCCCCCCCGCGACACCACGGCGAACACGAGGGGCAACAGAAAACCCAGGGCCACCAGCACTCCGCCCCGGCCGGACAGGCCCTTGCGGCCGCGGACCAGGAAGATGCCGGTCAGGGCCATCACGACCAGCATGCCGCCGTACACATCGGCGATTCCGGTCCAGGGCGCCTTGCCCGAATTCAGGTGCATGAAGTTCAGGTCGAAGAGCAGGGGCCGCTTCCGGAACCCGTGGCGGACCACTTCCCCGGTGGCCAGGTTCACATCGAATCCACCGCCTTCCAGGAAGATCTGGAAGGCGGTATCACCTGCGCGCCAGGTGCTCTTGATGGGGCCTTCGATCGCCAGTCGTTCCAGCACGAGGGGTTCTATTTCCGCGGTCGGTCCGGTGCCGGGCGGCTCGATGGTGAAATATTCCACCGTACGCTCGTAGTTGGCGTCCCAGTGGTGGGCATGGTTGACCGCGATGCCGCTGATCGCATAGACCAACGTCAGACCCACGGCCAGGAACCCGAGCTCCCGGTGGAAGGTCCGGCACCACTTCCGGAATGTGCGCATCTCCATGCTATTTTGAAGCGACCACGGCGCCCGTACCGGTGATCTGGTACAGGGTCATGCAGGTGGTGACTTCCTTCTCGTCGAATTCCCGGCCTTCTTTCTTGGCCTGGTTCTCGCAAACCTCCTTGGTCTGCTCCATGGTCAGCTCATTGGCCGTCCACACGCCTTCGGCGACGACCATGTCCCCCATGATCTCCGGCGGAAACACGATCACCCCGTCCTTGACCTTCACCCGCACCGTCTCGCCTTCCTTGTCGCTGGCGATGTTGATCCAGCAGCCACGGTGGGCGCAAACACCTACGGCGGTGCCCTTGACGCGGACGGTCTTGCCGATCCAGGCCTCGGGATCCGCCAACAATTCGCTGACGAGCATGGTGTCGGGAGCGGAAACGCCCTCGCCGTAGACCTTTTCACCTTCACCGGCCAGAACCGCGCCGGCTGCCAGAAGAACAAAAATCGAAACCAAAAGAGCGGATACGATACGCATTTCAGCCAACCTTTGCTGTGGGTGGATGGATTTCGATTCCATCAACAGGGCATGATTGATCCCCGACCACAATAATATGATTACGCATGGGGGTTTTCAAGTTGGAGATGGCCCGAAAATAGGCCCGTCGGACAATCAGGAATGGTTATCCAGGGCGAAGCGCAGTCCCTGGGCCAATCCGTTGCGCCAGTTCACCCAGTTATGACCTGCCGACCGGGTGACCAGGCCGACGGTTGCGCCCTTTTCCGCAAGGGCATCGGCCAGTCTCCGGTTGCTGGCCAGAAGCCATTCCAGGGTCCCGCAATCCAGATGCCATTTCAGCGGGGGCGGGTCCTCGGCAAGCACCCGGGCGCGAAATGATTCCCCGCCGGCGAAGGGATTGCGCCGCTCCATGTCCGGGGAGAACAGAAAGGCGCCCGACTGGGCCACGACCTTCTGGAACAGATCGGGCCTTTCCCAGGCCAGCTGGGCGCTGAGCAGACCCCCGAGACTGGCTCCCCACAAGGTGCGACGCGAGTCGCACCTGATTCTGTCTTCCACGGCGGGCAGCAATTCCTCGACGAGAAACCTGCGGTACACGGGATTGAACGCATACTCCTCAGTGCGCTCGCTGGGCGGCACGAAGACCAGGTGGGCCGGACCGATTTCGTCCGCCTCCAGCAGACGGTCCATCACCTGGGGCACGCGGCCCCAGCCGAAAAACGCCTTGCCGTCCTGGAACAGGATGAGCGGAAGTTCGTCCTCTGCCCGGCCGGCGGGAGAGTAGATGATCAGACGGCGCGCTTGATTCAGGATCTTCGATTCTATCTCCATGCGCAGCACCCGCCCCCGGGGTGCGACACCCGGGAACACCACCCAGGGATCGGGTTGGTAAGCGGGCCCCGTGATATTGCTGGCGAAATCGAACCACGGGTTCAAACGCGGATTGTCGTTGTGAGGATCAG
>CBDURF010000188.1:0-6570 GCA_965369705.1 uncultured bacterium | reverse complement strand
CAACTGGATCTTGCTCCGGTCGATCTTGGGTATCTTGATCTCCGGGATCTGGGGGCCCTGCGGACCGTCGAATCTCTGGTCATCGCTCATAACAATCCCCTAACGTCTGGGCGCACCGACGGGTCCGCCGCTTTTCCGGTCATTTGGATCCGGTTGGAATTATCTGCCCGAAATGTACAAGCATTTAACCAGGGAGGCACCCGTTTATTCGAGAAAAGAAGCCCTGGCGGCTCAGAATTCCCCGTGGGCGGTCCTGGCGATGATCTCATCCTGCAATTCGCGGGACAGATCGCAGAAATAGTCGCTGTAGCCGGCCACGCGCACGATCAGGTGACGGTGGTTTTCGGGGTCCTGCTGGGCCTCGCGCAGGGTCTCGGCGCCTATCACGTTGAACTGCACGTGGTGGGCGTCCTGGCGGAAGTAGCCGCGGACCAGGCCGGCCATCGCGTCGATTCCCTTCTCCCCGTCCAGGACTTGAGGCGTGAACTTTACATTGAGCAGCGTGCCGCCGGTTTTGAGGTGGTCCATTTTCGCGGCCGAGTTCATGACCGCCGTCGGCCCTTTGCGGTCGGCGCCCTGGACCGGGGAAATACCTTCCGACAGGGGAGTTCCGGCCCGGCGTCCGTCGGGGGTGGCCCCGATCACCGAACCGAAGTACACGTGGCAAGTGGTCGGCAGCATGTTGATGTGGTAGGCGCCGCCGCGCCCGTTGGGCCGGCCATCCACCGCGGTGAAGAAGGCGTCGAAACACCGGACCATCAGGTCGTCGGCCCGGTCGTCGTCGTTGCCGTAGCGCGGGATCTTGTTCAAAACCCTCTGGCGAAGGGGTTCCGTGTCGGCGAAGTCGCTTGCGAGGGCACTCAAGAGGTCGCCCATGGTCAAGGCTTTCTTCTCGAAGACCAGGTGCTTGATGGCCGACAGACTATCGGTCAGGGTGCCCGTGCCCACACCCTGGATGTAGCTCGTGTTGTAGCGCGCGCCGCCGGCGTTGTAGTCACGGCCGGCCTCGATGCAGTCATCGATCAGCAGCGACAGATAGGGCGCCGGCGCGAATTCCGCATACATCCGTTCGAAGATGGCGTTGCCCCGGACCTTGATTTCGATGAAGTGTTCGAGCTGGACGCGCCAGGCGGTCATCACTTCGTCGAAGGTTGCGAAGGCGCGCGGGTCGCCGGTATGGGGGCCGAGCTGTTTTTGCGTGCGCGGATCGAAGCCGTCGTTCAAGGCCAGTTCGAAGATCTTGACCAGGTTGAAGTACCCGGTCAGGATATAGGCCTCCTTGCCGAAGGCGCCCGTTTCCACGCAACCGCTGGCGCCGCCCTCGCGGGCGTCTTCGATGGTCTTGCCTTGGCGAAGCATCTCTTCAACGATCGCCTCGGCGTTGAACACCGAAGGGAAACCGTAACCCTTTCTGATGACCTTGGCGGCGGCCTTCAGGAAGCGGTCGGGATTCTCGCGCGAAAGCTGGATGTTGCTGCTGGGCTGCAGGATGTGCATCTCGTCGATGACCTCCAGCAGCAGGTATGACACCTCGTTCACGGCGTCCGTACCGTCGGATTTCAGCCCGCCCAGATTGATGTTCGCAAAGTCGGTGTAGGTGCCGCTCTCGGCCGCGGTGACCCCCACCTTGGGCGGCGCCGGATGGTTGTTGAACTTGACCCAGAAGCATTGCAAAAGCTCACGGGCGGATTCCCGGTCGAGAGACCCCGCTGCCAACTCGGCGGTATAAAACGGTTCCAGGTGATGGTCGAGATGCCCGGGATTGAAGCTGTCCCAGCCGTTCAATTCCGTCACCACACCCAGGTGATGGAACCAGTAGGCCTGCAGGGCCTCGTGGAAAGTGCGTGGGGCGTGGGCGGGCACGCGCTCGCACATTTCCGCGATGTGTTCCAATTCGGCGCGTCTGGCCGGTTTCGGTTCGGCGGCGGCCAGTTCGCGGACCTTGTCGCTGTGGCGACGCGCGAAGATCATGGTCGCATCCGCGGCGATGCGCATGGCGTGCAACTGTTCGCGGCGGTTCAGCGCCTCGGGATCGTCCGCGAAATCCAAGGCGTCGATTGTTGTGTCGATTTCCTTTTGAAGTTCGAGCAGGCCCTTGTTGTAGATCTTGCCGTCGGCCACGGTGTGGCCCGGCGCGCGCTGTTCCATGAACTCGGTGAACACGCCCGCCGCGTAGGCGTCATGCCATTCCTGCGGCAATTGGGGGAAGACGCGGTCCCGCAGCGAACGGCCCTGCCAGTAGGGCACGATCTCGTCGCGGTAGGTGGCGATGACGTCGGCGCTCACGCTGTAGCTGGTCTTGGCGCGAGTGTCGAGGATTTCCAGGTCCTCCGGCGAATGGCAGGTCAGTTCGGGAAAGGTGGGCACGGCCAGCGGTTCGGGGCCGCGTTCGCCGACGATGAGTTCGCCCTGGTCGATGAAGATTGTCTTGTGCTCGCAGAGGTGTTTGAAGGACAACGCGCGCATCACGGGCACCGAGTGTTGGCCCTGTTCGGCGCGGTAGAATTCGGTTAGCAATCGCGCTCTTTCGGCCGAGATGGAAGGCCGCGACGCCAGGCTCCGGCCGCGCAATTTTTTTACCCGCTCGTTCATCGTCATCCTCCGATATGCACGTCCAGGCCGTAGGCCCGCATCAGTTCGGCCTGTCCGTCCACGAGTGCCGGATCCACCGCCCTCAGACCAGAAAGTGGGTTGTCCAGGCCCAGGCGACGGTACTTGTCGCCGCCGAGCGCATGGTAGGGCAGCAGGTGGATCGGGCAGGGCCGGGCAAGTCCCGCCGCGAATTCGGCCATGGCGGCGAGGTTCTTCTCGTCATCGGTCAAGCCCGGGATCAAGGGCACCCGGATCCACACCTCGTGGTCCCGTTCCGTCAGGATTTTCAGGTTGTGGAGGATCCGCTCGTTGCCCACGCCCACAACCAGCCGGTGTCGCGCATCGTCCATGATCTTCAGGTCGTAGAGCAGCAGCTCCGCGCGTTCGGCCACGGCCAGCAGCGTGTCTGTCGTGACGTGGCCGCAGGTGTCGACCGCCCGGTGCAGGCCGCGTTTGCCGCATTCGGCGAGGCAATCCAGCAGGAAGGGCGCGTTGCCGTTGGCGATGGGCTCTCCCCCGGAGAAGGTGACACCCCCGCCCGATTCCTCATGGTAGGGCCGGTCGCGCTCGATTTCGGCCAATAGCTTGTCTACCCCCATGTCCTCCCCCAGCAGGTCGCGGGCCCCGGCTGGGCAGGCTTCCGCGCAGGCGCCGCAGCGGATACAGGTGGCGTCGGGCCGGTTTGTGTTTGTAAGCGGATTCAACGACCCTGCGATGCCTTCCGGACAGGTCGGAGCGCACAGATCGCAACCCAGGCAGCGGTCGGCCTTGATTGCCATCTCGGGCCGGCCGGCCCTGCTTTCGGGATTGTGGCACCAGGGGCAGTTCAACGGACAGCCCTTCAGGAAAACGGTCGTGCGGATGCCCGGGCCGTCATGCACGCTGAACCGCTGGACGTTGAAGACAACGGCCGAATTCATGCCCGGCCCTCGACGCCGAGTTCCTCCAGGTAGTAGCTCCGGATGAAATCCTTCTGCACCTCGAAGGACCAGTGTACGTCCCGCACGATCTCGGCCGCCCAGGCGAAGTCGCCGGCTTCCAGATGCGAGATGATCTCTTCGTGCTCGTCCACCGAAGCCAGCTCCCACTCCTTGACGAAGGTTCGCTTGCGGGGAAAGTCGTACAGGCGCTGCTTCATGGCCGTGACGGCGCGCACCAGCTCGCGGTTATTCGAAAGCTGGAGATAACCGTCGTGCAGGGCCAAGTTGGCGGAGTAGTAGCGGTCGAAGTCGTCGGCCGCCAGCGAGGCGCGGCTCTCTTCATTGTGGTGGCGCATTTTTTCGATTTTCTCGTCGGTCAGGGCATCGGATTCGGTCACCAGGACCGAGGCTTCCAAGGCGCCGATCATCTGGTAGAGATTGCGGATGTCCTGTTCGGTCAGCCGGCGCACCATGATCCCGCTGCGCGGCTTGATGACCACGAAACCCTCCTGTTCCAGGCGTAACAGCGCCTCGCGCAGGGGCGTGCGGCTGACGCCGAGCTTCTGGGCGATCTCGTCCTGGCGGATGACGCTTCCGGGCTCCAACTCTCCCTTGTCCAGCTGGTCGCGCAGGATCTCGTAGACCTGCTCGCGCAGGGAGGAACGGTTCAAGGGCAGGGTGGGGCTTTTCATGGGTTCTTCCCCTAGGCGGCTTGGGTAATGATTTCTGATATCTAATATATCAGTTTTGGTGAAAAGTGGCCAGGGATTAAATCTTTGGTTGTGCCTCTGAAATTGTGTGTGGCGGGATTTCAAACCCGTTGGCCCCAATGTCCTGTGATTGGGTTTTTCGCCCGGGCAGCCGGCAGAAGTGCCCCCGGGGGCACTTTGGGGGAATAACTCATTGAAAATAAATAGGTTAGTATTTTAAAGGCCAATAATTTTTCCTCACGTATGTGGAAGGGAGGGCGGAAAATTTCCAAGTTGAAACAGAAATCCGGCCTGTTTCCGTCCCAGACACAATTTCAGAGGCACAACCAAATCATTGGATTATTCCGCACTCGAAGTGTGATCGTGAACAATCCGCCAACCCTCATCAAACCGGCGCAAAAGCAGGGTGAACAGACCATGGGGTTGATCGTGTTCCCGTTCCAGCTTCCAAGCGCCGAAAACCAGGGCCGATTCGTGGGACAGGACGGTGATGTCCAGGTCGCTGAAGACCAGACGGCCCATCGCGGCGTGATCGGGATAACGTTTCAGATAACCGTCGAGGGTTTTTTGCCAGCCGAAAGTGACTTTTCCCCCACTCGCGAAGCGCAGATCCGGTGATTTCCAGTAGGTTCCCATGTAGCCCTCGATGCTGCCCTCGTTCCACCAGGCCTCGCCCTGGAGGATGACCTCGCGGATCTCGGCCTCCAGTTCGTTTTCGAGCCGGGCTTCCTTTTCGGCGCAGCCCGCGGTCAGCGCCAGAACCACGACCAGAGACATCCACCTTCCCGTATTCATCTTCATTCCTCTCGAGATATGAAACCTAGCGCCATGGCGGCCAAGCCGTAGCCGAACACGCCGGGCATGGTCATCTGACTGGCCAGGGTGTGACGTTCGCGAGTGGTGGAGGGCCGGTGGGCGACCGACTTTTCGATGGACCAGATGGCCGGAATCCCCTCCGTGACCCCCCGTTTCTTCAGGCGTGTCCGTACCTTGCGGGCCAAGGGGCAGATGGTCGACTCGGCCAGATCGCCCGTGCGCACCTTCCCCACGTCCCATTTGCCGGCCGCCCCCATGCTCGCGATGACGGGAATGCCGCGGCCATGGCACCAGACAAGCAGGGCAACCTTGGGATCGAGGCTGTCGATGGCGTCGACGACCAGATCGGGACGGCCGTCGGGCTCCACGGGAACCAGTTGCGCCAACGTGTCGTCTCCGCAGAAGGCTTCCGTCGCGGCGACGGTGGTGTCGGGGCAGACTCGGGCCAGATAATCGCGCAGTACATCGGCCTTCAGCCGGCCCACGTCATCCGGTTCAGCGAATGGACTACGATTCAGGGACGAATCGGACACCGAATCGAAATCCACCAAGTGCAGCCTGCCGACGCCGCTGCGCGCCAGGTTCACCGCCGCGTGCCCCCCCACTCCACCCAGACCGATTACGGTCACGGACGCCTTCCTGATGCGGTGAAACGCAGCTTCCCCGTAGAACAGGACCGTGCGGTGATGACGCGGCGCGAAGGCTGCGGGATCAAAGTGGGAGGTTGAAGAGTCGGCAGGCATTTGCGGTCGTGACCTCGGCGATGGTTTCGATGGACTCACCACGAATGTCGGCCACGGCCTCGGCGATGTCCCGCACGTGGCCGGGCTCGGTGTTCGCGGGCAGGACGCCGTCCAGCCCGATGGAAGGAGCATCGGTTTCCAGAACGATTTTGTCCAGCGGAAGACGCTCGGCAGTGCGCCGGACCCGCCGGGCCCGGTCGCGGGTCACCGCCCCGCCGAGGGCAATGAACATCCCGGCGGCAATGAACCGCTCGGCAAGTTCCGGGCCGCGGGAGTAGGCGTGCAGCACGCCGCGCAGCTTGCCGCCGTGTTTGTTCACCGCGGTCAGAAGTTCTTCGAAGGCGCCTCGGCAGTGCAGGATCACCGGCAAGTCGAGGTCGACCGCGAGGGCGAACTGGGATTCCAAAACCGGGAGCTGCTCAGTCAAGCCGCACTCCTCGATTTTGGTGTCCAGGCCGATTTCGCCGATGGCGACGGGTGGGTGGGTGGCCAGATGGGCTGCGAGTCGATTCTCAAACTCATTCAAGGCCTCCCCGGGGGGTCTTTCGTGGGCGACCCAGGGGTGCAGGCCGAAGGCGGCGAAAACGTTGGGCTTTTCGGCCAGTGCGGCCACCTCCGGCCAGGTGGCCTCGTCGAAGGCGGGCACGATCACCCGGTTCACGCCGCGGGCGGCGGCGCGGGCCAGCACGCCGTCGGTGTCATCGGACAGCGGGGGCATGTTCAGGTGGCAGTGGGTGTCGATCATTTCCAAGACCCTCTTCAATGTCACCAGGCCGAAAACGGCCGGGC
>CBDURF010000187.1:0-6579 GCA_965369705.1 uncultured bacterium | reverse complement strand
AGCGGCGGATCCTGATACAGCAACGCCCCAAACAATCCGCAGGTACGAGGACGTTTGGGGCGTTGCTGTATCAGGATCCGCCGCTGTGACGGACGATCACTTCACGAGCGCCATGCGGCCGACAGACCGATTGCTCCCATTGGTGACCATGTAGAAGTAGATGCCGGCCGCCACGCCGCGGCCATGATTGTCTTCGCCGGTCCAAACCACCTGATGGGTCTGGGCCGGCAGTTCTTCATCCACCAGGGTCTTCACGTGATGCCCGGCCACATCGAAGATCGCGACCCGGGTGCGGCCCGCACTGGGCAGTGCGAAACGGATGGTGGTCCTCGGATTGAAGGGGTTGGGGAAGTTCTGCTCCACCGTGAAGGCCGTTGGGACCCCCACACCCTCGTCCGGCACGGGAGACTCTCCGCAACCGTTGGTCAGGGCACCGATCAATCCGCAGCCGCCGCTGTTGGCGGCCGTGCAGGGAGACTCGTGGGTCAAATTGAAATTGCCGGTTCCCGTGTTGCAGAACAGGGGATCGAGGGAGATGTTGCCGTCGGTCCCTGTCGGGTCGGTTACCCCGGAATAATCGGCGCCCGTGTTGCCGAAGGTATCGTTGCAGCTCAGGACTACGGCTGGCGCGGTCACCATGGCCATGCCGTTGGCGAGGCCGGTGCCGCCGGTGTTGAAGGCGACGATGTTGTGGGTAATCGTGGGCGAACTGGCGCCAACGTAGATTCCGCCGGCCCCGGATAAGGTCGCGTCATTTCCGAAGAAGGTGTTGTTGGTGACGGACCCGGTCGAATTGCCCTGGTAGTTCAGGCCCCCGCCCCAGAACTGGGCGGTGTTGCCGGTCAGGACCGAATGCATCATGATAACATCGGGGCAGTCGGTCAGATCCACACCGGCTCCGACATGGGCCTCGTTGCCGGTGATGATCAGGCTGTCCAGGGTTACGGTGGCCGCGGTGACGTAGATGCCGCCGCCGTGCGAGAAACTGGCCGTGGCGGACTTGATGTTGGCGTCGACGACAACCCCTTTCATGTTCAGGTTGCCGCCGTTCATGTACAGGCCGACGCCGTCGGTGGTCGCCGAATTACCGGATATCTCCCCGCCGGTCATGTCCAGGGACGAACTGGCGTGGAAGCCGCCCAAGTACATGCCGCCACCGCTCTGGAGTTCAAGGTGACCTGAAACGACGCAATCGATCATCGTGAGGTCCGAATCCACGACATGAATTCCACCGCCCTGGGGCGGATTGGAGATGTTGGTGGTGATGATGATGTTGTCGGAGATGTCGCAATCGGTCAGGGTGGGTGTGCTCTGGTAGGCGAACAGTCCGGCGCCGTAAATCCCGGTGTTGCCGTGGATGGAGACGTTCTCCAGAACGGGGCTGCAGGCGCGCATCATGATGCCGGCGCCACAGCCCAGAAGGGCGTCGCTGCCCACCGAGTTGCCGGTCACCTCGAGATTGCGCAGGGTAGGGGAATGACCGTTCAGCATGATGCCCCCGCCGTAACGGGCGTAGTAGGGAATCCCCGAGGAGAGGACCCCGCCGCCGCCTTGGATCCGGAAGCCGTCGACTTCGGTGTCGGTGCCGACGCTACCATCGAAACTCAAGGTGGGTTTGGTCACGTGGCCGCTGATTGTCGTCGGGGAGGTTTCCGGATCGCGGGTGGAATAACTGGCGTCGTACCCGCCGAAGAACTTGATCCCCCTGTCGTGCAGGATGACCGGGTCGTTCAGCAGGGCCGTGCTTTCGACCTTGACCGTGTCGCCGGCGCCCGCGCAGTTGATTGCGTCGAAAAGGGTGGGGTATTCGGCGGGATACTGCTGCACGTTGTCCCCAAGAGCCTTCAAGAGATTGATCCGGCCGGCGCCCAGGAGGCCTGCGTAGGAGGGGTTCTGGGCATCGATGTTGTCGCAGGAGGCGATCAGGGCGTTATACACCGTAGCCCATGTCCAGGTGGGGTTGGCCGACCACAACAGGGCCGCGGCACCGCACGCGGTGGGTGAGGAGAAGCTGGTTCCCTGCACCGAAGCATAGGTGTGGGCGCCCGTGGAGGCCAAGTAGGCCGTCGTGTACATGGTCACGCCGGGAGCCGATAGTTCGACCCAGGTGCCGTAGTTGGAGAAAGAAGCCTTGTGATCGTCGGCGTCTGTGGCGGCCACCGACAGCACACCAGACCGGGTGTTCAGATAGGAGGGCACACCAAGGCCCGGATCATTGTCGGTGTCGTCGTTGCCCGCGGCGGTGATGACAAGGCAACCGGCGTTCTGGGCCGTGGTCACGGCGTTGTTCAGAAACGATGTGGAACCCCAGCTGCAGTTGATGATATTGGCGCCGTTGCCCACGGCGTAGATCATGCCGGCAGAGGCGTAGTCCATCCGAACGACCCCCTGGCTGCTGCCGTTGGGCAGCCAGCCGCATCGCACGGCCATGCTCTTGCAGCCCGGCGCGGCGCCGGCGATGCCGATCCCGTTGTCGGTGATCGCCGCAGCCATTCCGGCGCAGTTGGTGCCGTGACTTTCGTAGTCCATGGGATCGTTGTCCTGGTCTTCGACGTCCTCGTCGGGCCAGCCCTGACTGGGGTCCAGGTTCACGAAGTCCCAGCCCCTGATGTCGTCAATCTTGCCGTTGCTGTCGTCATCAACCCCGGGCGTGCCGTAATACTCGGTCCAGTTGGTCCAGATGGCTCCGGTCACCTTGTCGGGATGGTCTCCGCCCAGGTCGGGGTGGTGCCAGTCAACACCCGAATCGAGAATGCAGATGATGATGTTGGAATCGCCCAGGGATTCATTCCAGGCTCCCACGCTGCGGATGTCGGCACCGCCGAGGGTCATGTTGCGCAGGTACCACTGCAGGGCGCCGATACCCGGGTCGTTGGGCAGATAGCCCCCATACTGCTTGCAGATGTCGACCAGTTGGACTTTTTCCACCTCGGGCAGGGCCTCGTAGGCGGTCTTGACCTGGTCCAGACCCATTTCGGCGGGGAAATCGACGGCCCAGACGCGGTCCAGTACATTGGCGGCCGATTTGTCCTGCAGTCTTTCCCGGAGCTTGGCCGTCAGGCCGTCGTAGAGCGGTTCCATGTTGTGGACGGAGAATTTGGCGGCAAGAGCGTCGAGGGAGGCGACCCCGACACGGGGCTCCCCGGCGGATTTGTCCAGGGACAGGGTGGTGCCGGCCTTGACGGTGACGATGACGCGATCGGGCACTTGGCCCACCGCTGAGCTGTTTTCGAAAGTCCCAGCTCCGGCTGTTGCCGTCCCCAGAAGTAGGGCGATCAGGACGGGAAACAGAATCTTTTTCATGGTCGGGTTCCTCTCCACGATGTACCTGAGCCTTTTGGCGCGACTCCATGCTTGACGCATGGCGATCCACGTCATTTTTCCGCGTTACTGCTGGCCCAGGAATGGAATTTGGGCGAATTACATCTAGATCTTGCAGCAGAATGAATTATAAAGGAAAGGAAACCGCGATTCAATACCTCGGTTTTTTGATCAAACATGACGATATTATGACAGGCGGCTTCCTGTTTCTAAGGGGTTGCGGCGGTTGGATATAAAAAGCGTTCTGTTCATCGAGCCCTATGACGGCGGTTCGCACCGGGCTTTCAGGAAAGGGCTCGTTGAGCGCTCCGGGCACGGCTTTGCCTGTCTCGTTCTTCCCGGCCGGTTCTGGAAGTGGCGCATGAGGGGATCGGCTGCCTGGTTCGCCGACCTGATCAACCAGGGTTCGCCCCTTGCGCCGGATCTCATCTTCCTGACCGGATTCATCAACGTCGCGGATCTGAGGGGCCTGCTCGATCCTCCGCTGGACCGGACCCCCATCCTGCTTTACATGCATGAGAACCAGCTGACCTATCCCTTGAGCCCGGATGAGGAGTTCGATTTCCACTTCGGGTTCACCAATATCATCAGCACCCTGGCCGCCGACCGGGTGGTTTTCAATTCCGCCTGGCATCGCGACCTGTTCCTGGATGCCCTGCCGGGCTACCTGAACAAGATGCCCGAAGCGGTGCCCCGGGATGTCGCCGACCGCCTGCGTGAACGCTCCGCGGTACTGGGCGTCGGTTTGGACCGACCGCCTCTGCCGGCCGACCACTTTCCCCGCTACCGGGGAGGGGAGTGTGATCCCGAGGCCGGCCCCCCCTGGCCCCGTGGGAAACGGCATCTCATCCTCTGGAATCACCGTTGGGAATTCGATAAGCGGCCCAATCTTTTCGCCGGGGCCCTGAACCGCCTGCTCGACCGGGGGCTGGATTTCGACGTGGCCCTGCTGGGGGAGGCCCGCGGCCAGGACCAGGCGTTCGCCTCCCTGCGTGACCGGTTGGGTGCACGGTGCCTGGCCTATGGTCATCTGCCCGACCGGGCCGATTACGAGGCCGTCCTGGAGCGGGCCGATATCGTGGTGAGTTGCGCGGAACAGGAGTATTTTGGGATTTCCGTGGCCGAAGCCGTGCACGCCGGTTGTTATCCCGTCCTGCCCCGATCCCAGGTCTATCCCTCGCTCTACGGGACGAGGTGCAAGGGTCGGCATTTCTACGATGGTGAGGAAGAGCTGGTGGATCTGCTGGCGGATTTGATCACCACCAACGCCTGTGGCCATGTCTGTTCCCTCGACCGGGATATGGATGTCTACTGCTGGGACCGCCTGGTTCCGGATTTCGACCGCATGATCACCGAGGTCGCCGCTGCCGGCCGCTTGACCTCTGGAGATCGAGGAGAAAGATGAAGAAACCGGGCGCAGTGAAAGCCTATCTGATTGATATTGAAGGGGTTCTGGTGCGGGATAAACGCTACCAGCCGGTCCGGGGTGCCGTGGATTGGATGACCTCCCTGGTCGCTAGCGGCCGGTCCTTCTGTCTGGTCAGCAACAACACCACCCATCGCCCCGCGGATCTGGTCGGTGATCTTGTCCGGGTGGGTTTCCCGGTTACCGAAAATCACCTCGTGGGAGCCCTGGGCCTGGGTATGCAGTGGCTGCGGGAGAGGAACCGGGGAAAGATCCGGTGGCTGGGAACCGCCGGGCTGGAGGACTATTGGCGCGAGGAAGGTTTCGAAATCGTGACGAAGGGATCGTGCGATGCCGTGGTGCTGGGGGTCAATCCGGACCTGGAAATTTCCGATCTGGATGGCGTTCTGGACCCGGTGCTGAATGATGGGGCGGATCTGCTGTGCCTCCATCGCAACCTGTTCTATCTCGATGGAGCCGGCCGGCGGCGCCTCGGTCCGGGAGTCTGGGCGGCAGCCCTGGAGGCCCTCCAAGGAGCCGGCCAGGTCGTCACCGTGGGCAAACCTTCGGAAAGAATCTACCATGAAGGTTTGAAAAGGGTTGGCGTTGCTCCGGGTGAGACCCTATTTATTTCGGATGATCCCATCTCCGATCTCGTCACCGCGGGACGGCTGGGCATGCGCACCGCCTTCGTTCTGTCGGGGAAATATCCCGACCACGGGGTCCTGGCCCGGTTGGCGGAAAACGACTGGCCGGACATCGTCTGCTCACGCCTGA
Source organism: uncultured bacterium (assembly GCA_965369705.1). Taxonomy (GTDB): domain Bacteria; phylum Krumholzibacteriota; class Krumholzibacteriia; order LZORAL124-64-63; family LZORAL124-64-63; genus JAGLCY01. The sequence goes on along the minus strand of CBDURF010000187.1, from coordinate 1,076 downwards.
GTGATCTCGACAATCAGGAAGAGGAAACAGTTTGAAAGAAGACGACCGCGACAACAACAGGAACAGGAGCGGTAGCCGGCAGGGAGGCAGCCGGCGGGGCCAGCGTCGATCCCCGCAACAAAGGACATCGACTTCGCGCAGCTCCGACCGGCACCGAACGGGGCGCTCGGGGAGTTCCGCGCCGACTCCCACTTCCACCCGTCCTTCGGCGCGGTTCGCCACGGAACCTGCGGATCCCGCCATGGCCCAGACTCAGACCCTGACCTTGTCCGCCTGGGACCTGGCCCGGACGCGTTCCCAGTTGCCTGATACTTCCCGCGGCCAGGTCATGACCCTGAGAGCCCATCAACGGCTGGTCGCTTCCTTTGAAAAAGAACGCAAGATCCCCGATCCTGACCGCAGCGTGCTGAGGGTCAAGGAGGACGCCAAGGGTTCCTGCCTGCTGATCCATGGTGTATCCACGGGGCCGGGGGATCTTCATGAGTTGGCCGACGTCCTGTTCGATTCCGATTACAACGTCTATGTCCTGCGGTTGCCCGATTACGGCACGCCCGGGCACACCATAAGCGAAGTTTCCTGGGAATCGGCACTGTACCAGGCCCAGCAGTGTTTCCAACTGTTGGCCCGGGGCGGTGGCAAGGTTCACGTGGTAGGCATGGGATTCGGCGCCACTTTGGCGTTGCTGCTGGCCCTCAAGGAAAGCGTATCCTCCCTGGTGTTGTTGTCTCCGGCCATCATCCCGCGGGAATCCTTTTTCCAGCGCCTTATGGTTCGTCTGAAGCTCCACCGTCTCCGCATGGTCCACCGCTGGCTGGGATGGAACGCTGATTTGATGGAGGGCATGGACAAGGCTCGGGGCAAAATCGGGAAGATAAAGGTGCCCATTTTCGCGGCCCAGTGCGAGGACGATGACCGGGCTTCCCCGACTTCCCTGAGAATCCTCCAGAACAAGGCCCGGAACAAGGCCTCGCGATTCCAGGTTTTCGCCGATGGAGGGCACGCCATTCTGGCGGTTCACGGGAAGGATGTCCTGTACAGTCAGATCCTTCGGTTCTGCGGATCCACGAGGGGTTAAC
>CBDURF010000186.1:0-6672 GCA_965369705.1 uncultured bacterium | reverse complement strand
GGGCTCCGCGGCCGGTTCGGCGTGATCTTGGGAAGACTCCTCGAAGGGCAGTTCGGGTTCCTGGCGATCTGTCACTTGTTTGCATCCCCGGCGCGCAGGTCGTTCAGCAGGGTGAAGAATTCATCGATGTTTTGAAAACTTCGATAGACCGAGGCGAAACGGACATAGGCCACTTCATCGACATCCCGCAGCTGTTCGAGAACATACCGTCCGATGGTTTCGCTGGGAACCTCCCGGCGCTCCGCCCGGGCCAGGTTCCGTTCAACCCGGTCCACGATGATCTCGATCTGCTCGAGGGAGACCGGACGCTTTTCACAGGCCTTGGTCACCCCCAGGATGACCTTGGCCCGGTGGTAGGCCATCCGCTCGCCGCTGCGCTTGACGACCAGGACCGGCCGGGTCTCCACCGCTTCGTAGGTGGTGTAGCGCTCTTCGCAGGAAAGACATTCCCGCCGCCGCCGAACGGCTCGACCGTCCCGGACGGCGCGGCTGTCGACCACCTTGTCCTCTTCCATGCCGCAACGGGGGCACTTCACGGGTCACACTCCACTTCCAACCGGCATCACATGCCCGGATATAGGGGGAAATCCCGGCAGAGTTCTTCGCTCTCGGCCCGCAGGCCCGTCAGGGCGTCGGCATCCTCCCGGCTCCTGACCGCCCGGTCCATGATGTCCCCGATCCTGCGCATCTGCTCCGGCCCCATGCCGCGCGTGGTGAGGGCGGGGGTGCCGAGGCGGATGCCGCTGGTCACGAAGGGACTCTCCTGGTCGAACGGCACCGTGTTCTTGTTGGCCGTGATACCGACGTGTTCGAGCAGTTCTTCCATATCTTTCCCCGTCAGCCCCTTGTTGCTGACGTTGACCAGCAGCAAGTGGTTGTCCGTCCCGCCGCTGACCAGATGGAAACCCCGCTCCACCAGAGTTTCCCCCAGCACCGCGGCATTGTCCACCATGCGCCTGGCGTAATCCTTGAATTCGTCGGTCATGCACTCCTTGAAACAGACGGCCTTGGCCGCGATCACATGCATCAGGGGACCGCCCTGGATGCCCGGGAAATTCATCTTGTTGATGGCCTTGAAGTGTTCCTTCCTGCTCAGCACCAGGCCGCCCCGGGGACCCCTCAGGGTCTTGTGGGTAGTCGAAGTCACCACGTCGCAGTGAGGCACGGGGCTGGGGTGCACCCCGCCGGCGACCAGCCCGGCGATGTGTGCCATGTCGAACACCAGAACCGCGTCGATCTCATCGGCGACCGAACGCAGGATCTCATAGTTCCAGAAGCGGGGATATGCGCTGGCTCCGCCCACGATCATCCGGGGTCTTTCGGCCAGGGCCTGTTCGCGCAGCCGGTCGTAATCGATGGTTTCGGTTTCCCGGTCCACTTCATAGTGGATGGCGTCGAACAACAGGCCCGAAAAATTGACGGGATGGCCGTGGGTCAGATGTCCGCCGTGGGACAGGGACAGTCCCATGATCTTGTCCCCCGGTTTCAGGAAGGCCAGGTAGGCGATCATGTTGGCCGTCGAGCCGCTGTGGGGCTGGACGTTGGCGCGCTCGGCCCCGAACAGGGCCATGGCCCTCTTCTTGGCCAGGATCTCGGCGGTGTCCACGTGCACGCAGCCGCCGTAGTAGCGCTTGTTCGGGTAGCCCTCGGCGTACTTGTTGGTCAAGGTGGACCCCATCGTTTCCATGACCGCCCGGCTGGTGAAGTTTTCGCTGGCGATCATCTCGAGCTGATCGCGCTGCCGGGCCAGTTCGAGTTCCAGGACCTCGGCGATTTCGGGATCGGTCTTCCGCACTTCGTCGTACATGGCGGTCACTCCTGTATCAGGTGATTGTTTTCGTAAGCGATGATCTTGTCCACGCGCCGGCCGTGCCGGCCGCCTTCGAAATCCGCCGCCAACCAGGCATCGAAAAGGATCAGGGAGGTTTCCGGGTCGATCCCGTCCCCACTTAGACACAGCACGTTGCTGTCGTTGTGCCGGCGGGTGGCCCGCGCCTGGTCGACGGTGAAGCACAGGGAAGCCCTCACACCCTTGACCTTGTTGGCCGCGATGCTCATTCCGATGCCCGAACCGCAGATCAGGACCCCGGCCTCCGCCCGGCCGGCGCCCACCAGCTCAGCCACGGCCAGAGCGGCGTCGGGATAGTCGGCGGATTCCACGCCGGGACAACCCAAATCCTCTACCACCATCCCCCGGGAGCGAAGGGTATCCAGGAGAAGGGTCTTGTGCGCGAATCCGCGGTGGTCGGATCCCAAGGCTATCTTCATGGCTCGCTTTCCTTCCGGGCTGCGGGATCCTTGAAATACGGTTCCCAGCCGGACAACAGGTTCCGGATCCTGTCGCACACTGTTTGATAGGTTTCCCGGGAACCTCCGTAGGGATCGACTATCTCTTCAGCGTCCGGCGAATATGCGTGTCGGTTCAGGTCCACACCCGGAGCGCCGAGCAGACCTATCCCGCCGAGGTAGCCGGCGGCGAAACGGCTGCGGAAAATGGCCGCGTGGCTCCTGGTCATGCCGATGACCCATGACGTATCGACCAGGATAGCGGCGGAAACCGGCCGCGAACAGTGACCGTCGAGAGAGGCGCCCGTCATCCCGCCGTAGGCCTGGGATTCGGGCGAGGCGGGCAGGCCGGACCGGGCGTCAAGACCCGCCGAATGGAATTCCACAGCAAGCCCGCGGTACATCTGCCTCGCGACAGCCTCGGCGACCGGGCTGCGGCAGATGTTTCCCGTACACAGGAAAAGGATTTTGCTCGCCATGCACTTCCTCGGGTGACGAACGAAGCCATCGGCATAATCTGACACACCTGTCAGACCTGTACCAAGCCAAATTAAACTTCGCGGGAACCCTCGTCAAGAGGCCCGGACCCCACCGGGGGCGGGTTCTCGGGACCCTGGCGCAACTGAACGGGAGGCCAAATGGTTACGTCGATAAGGGCGCTGGGGCCCGTCACCCCGGAGCCGGCGGCGCCGGGAAGCTTTTCCCGCGGTTCCCAACAACCGTCGAGTTGATCCCTGAACGCCCCAAGGGCAGTCTCGAAATCGGTGCAGGGACTGTCGCCGGACCGGTTGGCGCTTGTGGAAACGAGGGGAAAGTCCACCGCAAGGATCAGGGAGCGGAGGGAAGCGAGGCCGGGCACCCGGACCGCCACCGTCTTGCCGCCGGCGTTGACGGCCGGAGACAATTCCCTACCGGCGGGCAGGATCAGGGAAAAGGGACCGGGCCAGCAGTTCCGGCAGTAGGCGGATTGGCGGTCGTCGAGAGTCCCGGTCACCCGGGCGGCCTGCTCCATGGAGCCCGCCAGGACCAGCAGGGATTTCTCGGCACGGCGTCCCTTCAAGGCGATGATCCGGGCCACGGAATCGGCCAGGTCGGCCCGGCAATGGAACCCGGGCAGGGTGTCGGTGGCCAGCAGCAGTACGCCGCCGGACTTGAGGAGTCCTACGGCGGCGTCGAAGGCCAGCAGTCCGCCGGTCATGATCAACGTCCGCCCCGGGCCAGCTCCCGTCGGTATTCCTCAACCGCGGCGGCCACTCCGTCATCCTTGAGGGCCAGGATCCTCGCGGCCAGGCAGGCGGCGTTGCGGGCTCCCGCGCTGCCCACCGCCACGGTGGCCACCGGAACGCCCGGCGGCATCTGGACGATGGAAAGAAGGGCGTCGACACCGGCCAGGGGCCCGGAAGCCACGGGCACGCCGATGACCGGGCGGGGGGTGAGACTCGCCACCACGCCGGGCAGATGGGCCGCCATCCCGGCCACGGCCACGAAGATCTCGGCGCCGTCCTTTTCCGCCTTCTTCACGATGCGTTTCAACTTCTCGGGCTGCCGGTGTGCGGAGGCGATCTCCACCCGGTGGGGAAGCCCGAACCTGTCGAGGAGGGGCAGCATCTTTTCGATGACCGGCAGATCACTGGAGCTGCCCAGGAGGACCACCACCCTGGGGGCACCCCCTGGGGCCGATCCGGTGCGGGAGGTTTTCTTCCTTTCAGCCACGTTGTTCGCCTCCGACGACGGCGATATCCCGCCGGTAGATCAATCCCTCGAAATGGGTCTCGTTCAACAGGTCATAGGCCGCCTGCCGGGCTTCGAAAAGGCTGGTGCCGGTTCCCACCGAACCGAGGACCCGGCCTCCTGACGTCACCAACCCCTGCTCGGAGTTCGCCGTGCCGGCATGGATGATCCAGCGATCGTCTCCGTCCGGCTCGGGCAGTTCGATGACCTTGCCCTTGACGTATTGCCCGGGATAACCGTCCGAGGCGCCCACCACCACCACGCAGTGTCTGCGCCAGTTGGTCATGCCCGCACCCGGCCAGCCGCTGGGACCGTTCTCTACACTGTCGGAAACGCCCTGGAGATAGCCACCCAGTTTGCCCACTGCAGTGCTGGCACACAGTTCGAGAAAGTCCCCTTCGAGCAGAGGCAGGACGACCTGGGTCTCCGGATCGCCGAAGCGGCAGTTGAACTCCAGCACCTGAGGACCTGACGCGGTCAGCATCAGACCGACGTAGAGAACCCCACGATAGGGAATATCCCGGCGCCGCAATTCCGCCAGTACGGGCAGAACGATACGGGTGTCGATTTCCGCATGGAGATCCGGCGGCAGGTCGACCGGCGCGAAGGCTCCCATGCCGCCCGTGTTGGGGCCCTTGTCGTTCTCACCGATACGCTTGTGGTCACGGCTGGGCGCGAGCAAGCTATAGGATTGACCGTCGGTCACGACCAACACGGAAAGCTCCGGACCGAAGATGCATTCCTCGATCAGGATGCGCAGACCGGCTTTCCCGAACCGCTGGGCGTCCAGGCATTCCCGGATGAAGGACTCCGCGTCGTCACGATTCGAACAGACCGATACGCCCTTGCCCTGGGCGGCCCCGCAGGCCTTGATGACGACCGGCAGTTTGATGGTGTCGAGATGCTTGAGAGCGGCCCGGGAACTGCTGAAGGCGTGATGGTGGGGGGTCGGCACACCCGCCGAGGCCAGGACCTCCTTGGCGAACTCCTTGTCGCCCTCGATCCGGGCCCCCAGGGACCCCGGGCCAAAGACCGCGAAGCCCGCCTTGTGCAGGTGATCGGCCAGGCCGGCGATCAAGGGATCCTCCGGGCCGATGATCACCAGGTCGACGGCTTCCTGGCGGCAAAAGCCCACGATGTCGTCGGGAGCCATGGGGTCGAGGTCAACTTTCCGCGCCAGGGTCGCCGTCCCGGGGTTGCCCGGTGCGGCGAAGATGACCGGATCCTGGGGCGACAGGGCGAGCTGCCGGACGATGGCGTGTTCGCGACCCCCTGAGCCGATGACGAGAACTTTCCTGGCCATTTGGGATTCCTCCTCCTTGCACGGACCTGGCGACTGCAGCAATCCACCCTGTTACGGGAATTTACCTCAAGTTACTCGACCGGACAACGGGAATCAGGCGGGAACGATCATGGTGCCCTGGTCCCCCGCCAGTGCCGCCAGGATATGCTCCGGAGAAGTGATGACAACCGCCTGCCCGCCGTCGGCGAGGAAGGAGATGGCAGCTTCGATTTTCGGTCCCATGCTACCCGGCGGAAACTCCCCTGCGGCGAGCAGGCGTTTGGCCTGATCCACCGTCAGCAGATCGAGGGCTTCCTGGTCCGGTTGGCCGAAGCGGACACAGACCTTGTCGACCTGGGTGACGATAACCAGTACATCGGCGCCGATCAGCCGGCCGAGAAGAGCGCTGGCCCGATCCTTGTCGATCACCGCGTCGACTCCCTCCAGGAAGCCGGCGTCGTCCCGGATGACGGGCACCCCGCCCCCCCCGGTGGCGATGGTCAGCACCCCGGCCTCCACCAGGGTCCGGATGGCCTCCAACTCGATGACCTCGCGAGGCGCCGGACTGGGCACGACCCGGCGCCAACCGCGGCCCGCGTCCCGGACGATGGTCCAACCGTTCTCGTCGCGCAAGAGCCGGGCCTGGTCCTCGTCATAAAAGGGGCCGATGGGCTTGGTGGGTGCGGTGAAGGCGGGATCCTCGCGATCGACCAGCACCTGGGTGACCACGGTGGCCACAGGGATATCCAGACCGATCTCCGACAGGGCGTTCTGCAGGGCCTGCTGGAGCATGAAGCCGAGCCCCCCCTGGCTGTCTGCCCCGCAGATGAACATCGGCATGATGGGAATGCCGTGCACGGCCATGCCAGCATCGTTGCGCAACACGATATTACCGACCACCGGCCCGTTGCCGTGGGTCATCACCACCTGGTTGCCGCCACGGGCGAGACGGGCGACCTGTTTCATGGTCGCCCGCGTAATGGCCACCTGCTGCTCGTAGGTTCCCTCTTGCCCCACGGGGATGATCGCGTTGCCCCCCAGGGCGATGACGAGCCGGCGGCCCTCTGTGGAATCTCCGCTAGCCGCCATTTCGGACCGTCGCGGCAAAGTCCGCGAAACGCTCCAACGCCTTGCGAATGTTGTCCTGGCTGTTGGCGTAGCTGAAGCGCAGATAGCCTTCCCCGAAGGCCCCGAAGGAGGTCCCGGCCAGGGCGGCCACCCCGAACTCATCCAGCAGGCGAACTTCGGCCTGCTTGCTGGTCAATCCCAGGCTGGTGATGTTGGGAAAGACGTAGAACGCCCCGCGGGGCTTCCTGCAGGAGATGCCCTCGATGGCGTTCAGGCCGTCGACCAGCAGATCGCGACGCACCTTG
>CBDURF010000185.1:0-6675 GCA_965369705.1 uncultured bacterium | reverse complement strand
GTCAGTGTCACCACGGCGATCAAGGCCGTTTTCACGAAAGCGGTCGACCCAATAACCATTTTCGATAGTTCCTATTTCCTGTATGACATAGCAGGCCAGGCCATGGTCCCGGTAGTCTATGGTTTTTCCGACCTCAACAAGAATATTTCCCTGACGCCGGTCGCTTCCCTGGACTTCGGTAAGAGTTACCGGGTTGTCATAACGGCTTCGGTCAAGGATCAAGACGGGGAAGCCCTGACCAACCCGGTGGAAATCGTGTTCACGACCGAATCTCCGCCGTTGATCCCGACACTCACTTCCATCAGCCCACCGAGTGCGGCCGCGGTGGTCGGCCTGGTCCTGGCGGGAACCGGGTTCGACCCGAATCCCTCCGGTAACCGGGTCTTTTTCCATCCCGAGGGCGGTGGAGATGCTGTCGAGGGTTACATCAGCCAGTCCGCCACTGATTTCATCAGGACCACGGTGCCCCTGGCGGCCCAATCGGGCATGGTCACGGTAGAGGTCGGCGGGCAGACAACCAACAGTCTTCCCTTTACGGTGCTGGTTCCCGCCACTACGTCAGCCGATGATGTGATCGCCAACGTCGGGACGGGTTCCGCCACCAAGAGCGTCACCGTGTCACCGGACGGCGCCCTGGCCTACGCGGTGTCCCCGGAGGCCGACCTTCTGATCCCGGTGGACTTGGGAACCCTGGTCTCTCTGCCGAGCATCCCCGTGGGTGATGAACCATGGGCCGTCACGGTTCATCCTGAAGGGACCTATGTCTACGTCGCCAACCGGTTGTCCGGAGACGTCTCCGTTGTGGATGCCGCTTCAGGATCGCCCACCTGGCACCAAGTCACGAATTTCATTCCGGTTGGTCTTTATCCGGTGGACCTCGTTGTCGCTCCGACCGGGGACCGGGTGTACGTGGCCAACTCGCAGTCGAATAACCTGAGCGTCATCGATACGGACGGATCGAGCGCCACCTTCAACAGCGTCATCGCCAATGTGGCGATCGGCAAATCCGCCAAGTCGGTGACGGTGTCGCCGGACGGGGGCCGTATCTACATCGGCACCGAAGACGGGTATCTGGTGCTGGGGTCGTTGGATTACGGGATCATCGCCGCGGTGAGCACCGGCAAGGCCACCAAGAGCGTCACCGTTTCTCCCGACGGCGCGCTGTTGATCCTAATCGATACCCAGGGTGAATTGACCATCTACGACATCACTCCCGGCAGCGACAGTGAAAACCAGGTCATCGCCAACGTCAAAACCGGTGCTGCGGTCAAGTCCGCAACAGTCAGCCCCGACGGTGCTCTTCTCCTGGTTGTTCTTGAGACAGGGGGCCTTATCGAGGTCTATTCTCTGCATGTCGGGACATCCATCGGGGTGCTGGGTCCGGATGCCACCGGGTCGATCACCCAACTCCTGTTGATAGCTACCCTGGAAGCCGGCGAGAATCCCCAGGTGGTGGCCTTCGACCCCACCGGCACCGGTGAGTTCGTGGTTACCAACGCCGGAGACAACACCTTGACGGTGTTCGCCATCGGTGAGGATACCGGTCCGGGCTGGCTGATGGGCGTCGTCTATGCTGATTGCCCGGATCCGGGCACTGCACTCCACGGTGTGGAAATCGACGTCTTCGTCAATGGAACCGGTGAGATGCTGGCCAGCCTGGTCACGGATGAGACCGGTTTCTACGAGGCGGAAATTGATCCTGGTTCGTACAGCGTCACACTTGTGACACCATTGGGTTACACCATCGAATATGAAACCCTGCCGTTGGAAGTCGTGTCCGTCGATACGACGTCGATGGATTGGTCCCTGGCCTGCCAGGAGATCATTCCCAGTCCCCGGCGGATGAGTTTCTGGAAACATCAGCTCGGTGTGGCTCTTCGCGGTAGTGGAAGATTCGAGATCGGCGGGCCTTTGCTCTGCGATTACCTGGATATCGTCGAATCACATTTCAACAACCACCGTCTCAACCAGGTGGTGGTCTACCAGCCGCCCGAGTCGGATGAATGTGTGGACAAGCTGCAGGTAGCCAAGGATCTGATGAACCTGGACGGGGACCTGGACATGCTGTCCCACGCCCGGCAGGAATTGATGGCCCTGCTGTTCAACGTGTCCAGCGGCAAGCTGGGATTGTCCGAGATCATCAGCATGGACGGCTCGCCCGTTTCCCGGGCCATCACCTACGTGGACCAGTTGATCGACGATGGTGATCCGATCAACGACGAAAAAGCCATGAAGATCGCCAAGGACGTCAACAGGGGAAAACTGGTGAACATCGGGGTGATTCCCGACGACCTTCCGGACTTTTCCTATCGGATTGTTCCGCGGAAATTCAAACTCGAGCAGAACTACCCCAACCCCTTCAACCCGTCGGCTACGATCAAATTCGAGATCGCAAGGCCCGGGCCCGTCAAACTCGTGATCTACGACATTGCCGGTCGCCTGGTCAAGACCCTGGTGGACGAACACAGGGATCCCAACTACTACACGGTTGTTTGGGACGGGACGAATAACAGGGGTTCCCGGGTTTCGTCGGGTGTGTATTTCTGCAGGATGGTTGCGGGTTCCTTCAACCGAACCTACAAGATGCTGCTGCTCAAGTAGCTTATCAGGTCGGAACTTGGCAGGGCCTCCTCCCTGGGAGGAGGCCCTGCCTGAACAACCTGGAGGACGCGGATGATAGATCTCCCCGGCGAAAACGGCGCAAAAAGCAAGCACGGCATAGGCCGGGATATCGGCCCCTACCGTTTGGTCGAACTGATCGGCGAAGGCGGCATGGGGGAGGTTTTTCTCGCCGAACAGCAGCAGCCGATCCGCCGGCAGGTTGCCCTGAAGATCATCAAGCTGGGCATGGATACACGGGATTTCGTCACCCGCTTCGAATCCGAACTCCAGGCCATGGCCAAGATGGACCATCCCTACATCGCCCAGGTCCACGATGCCGGCGCCACCGACCGCGGGCGTCCCTATTTCGTGATGGAATACATTCAGGGGGTTCCCCTTCTCCAGTACTGTGACGAGCACCGGATGGGAATCGAAGATCGAATCGAACTTTTCACAAAAATATGTGAAGGCATCCAGCACGCTCACCAGAAGGCCATCATCCATCGCGATCTCAAATCCTCCAATGTGCTGGTCGTGGAGGAGAACGGGGAGGCCTGGCCCAAGATCATCGACTTCGGCGTGGCCAAGGTCCTCGGGGAAAAGATCACCGAACAGACCATCCAGACCCAGATGGGCCAGATCATGGGCACTCCCGAATTCATGAGCCCGGAACAGGCGGATCTGACGGGCGGCAGCATCGACACCCGTACGGATGTCTATCTACTGGGGGAAGTGCTGTACGAACTGCTGTCCGGCCTGCCTCCCTTCGACTCCGAGGAAATGCGAAAATCCGGTATCGACGGGATGTTGTACAAGATCAGGATGATCGACCCTCCGCGCCCCAGCATTCGCTTGAAGGAACTTGGCCGGGAAGCCGAATCCCTCGCCGCCGTACGCGGGCTGTCCGCGGACAAACTCATCCACCTTCTGTCGGGCGACCTTGATTGGATCGTCATGATGGCCCTGGAGAAATCTCCGGACCTTCGTTATCAAACAGCCCACGCCATGATCGCGGATCTGCGGAACTACCGGGCGTCCCTGCCCATAACCGCCCGTCCGCCGAGCACATCCTACCGGGTAAGGAAATTCGTCAACCGCCACCGCACGGGCGTGGCCGCCGCCGGCTTCGTTTTCGTGGCGATCATTCTGGGAATCACCGGCACCACCGTGGGGATGATACGCTCCCAGCGGGCCGAAAAACTTGCCAGCACCGAAGCGGCCACGGCCAAGGAGGTTTCCGATTTCATGGTGGGCCTCTTCGAGGTGTCCGATCCCGGAGAGGCCAGGGGCAATGCCGTCACCGCCCGGGAGATTCTCGAAAGGGGCGTCATGCGTATCGAACAGGAACTCACCGGCCAGCCCTTCACCCAGGCCCGCTTGATGAACACCATGGGGAGGGTCTACATGGAACTCGGCCTTTACGGCGAGTCCAAAGAGCTGCTGGCCAAGTCCCTGGACACGATGGTGGAACTCGACGCCGAGGATGATCCTCAGGCTGCGGTGATCCTCAACGACTTCGGACATCTCCAGCGGGAGAGAGGGGAATTCGCGACAGCCCGCACCTACCTCGAATCGGCACTGGCCATCCGGGAAGAAAATTTCGGGCCCAAGCATGAACTGGTGGCCCAGAGTTTGAACAGCCTGGCCAATCTTTTCTACGCCCAGGGGGAATACGATGAAGCGCTTCAGGCTTACGAAAGGGCGCTGGCCATTAGAGAAGGGAATCTGGGCCCCGACCATCCCGAAGTGGCCATCATCCTGAAGAATATCGGGGCCGTTCACATGGTCACCCGGGACTATCAACTGGCCGAGGAAGCCCTGGCTCGTTCCCTGGCCATCAGGGAAACAAGCCTGCCGGCGAACCACCCGGACATCTCGAACTCCCTGACGGCATTGGCGGTTTTCTTCGACGAACTGGGAAAATACGAGAAGTCCCTGGAATATTTCGAGCGTTCCCTCGCCATTCGGGAAACGGTCTACGGCCCGGATCATCCTCAGGTCGCGGAAAATCTCAGCGGTATGGCGAGTGTGCTGGGCTATATGGGGGACTTCGAACAGTCGGACGAATTGTTCAAAAGGGCCCTCCGGTTCTATGAGGATTCCTTGGGACCTGAACATCCCAAGGTGGGCGCCACCCTGGTTTCCTTCGGCTACATGCTTTTCGATTCCGGGCGAAATTCACAGGCGGAATCGACCCTGGAGAGGGGGCTTGCCATCATCGCCGAATCCTCAGGACCCAACAGCGTGAAAATGCAACGCGGCCTGGAGGTCCTGGGGCTAATCAAACAGAGAAACCAGGAGTTCGAAGAGGCCCTGGACTATTTCGAGCGGGTCCGGGAGGTGCAGGAAACCAATTTCGGTCCTGACTACGGACCGCTGGCATCCACCTACAACAACATAGGCCTGGCCTGGATCACCTTGGGTGAATTCGCCAGGGCCAGGGCGGCCCTGGACAAGGGACTGGCGGTCGCAGAGAAATCGGGTGGTGATTCTTCACCCCAGATTCCCGACTGCCTGCTCAACCTGGGGTACATCGACATCCTGGAAGGGGATTTTGAAACAGCCGGGGCGCGGCTGCACAGAGCCAACCGGATCCTGACCGCTACCCGCGGCACTGAAAACCGGGACACCGCCTTCAGCATGGGACGACTCGGGCTGCTCGAGTACTACCAGGGGCACCACGAAATGGCCCGTTCCTATTTCAACGAGTCGGTTGAAATCCAGACCAGGCTTCTGCCCGCGAGCCATCAGGACCTTCTGATGAATCATTACAATCTGGCCTGTCTCAACGCGGTCCTGGGCGACGAGGAAAGCGCCTTGAAGCATCTGCGCCTCGCCGTGGAAAACGGGTTTTCCAACCCATACATCCTGGAGGACCCCGACTTGAATTCCCTGCGGGGGAATGCCGAATTCGAAAGGCTCGTGGCGATGACCACCGCAAAGAACTGACGGCTGAACAGCTTCACCAACCAATAAATCGAAGTATCCGCCCCCGTGAGGAGGCGGATATTCTATCGGATCAGGGGGAGGGATTCCGTTCTCAACACCCCCCAGTCCGATCCACCCAGCCAATCAACCGATACCCAACACTTTCGCTCCCCACCGCAAAGAACACGCAGGTCCCGCGAATGGACAAATTACCGGCCTCACCCCGGTCCATCCGGATGTCCACCAGGTAAGTGCCCTTCAGCAGTCCCGGCTTGTCCGGATCGTCCATGGCCACCCACTCGCCGGCCCGCTCGAAACGCAGGAACACGATCGTGAGAATGGGGGCTACCACCTGACCGCTGGATTTGACGTAGGGCTTGCGTGCGAACATGTGCGAAGCCGTCGCCAGTTCGTCCTCACGGGTGTAGTGATCTTTCGACAGCCCCAGTTTTTCCACGTCACAGGCCTGGAAACTGAAGATGAAGTCCTCGTGAAGAAGTTTGCCGTATTCCTCCAGATCCATGGCCGTGTAGGCTTTCTCGAAATTCTCCATCAGGATGTCCGGTGATGCGGAAAACCTGTAGGCACCGGGTTCGGGGCCCAGAATCTCGGTGTCCGGGGAACACCCGTATACCAGGACTCCCAAGGCGATCAGAATGAAAATGAACAGGGTTTTTTGCGAAATCCTCATGACATGCCCTTCCTTCGCAAGTGGGGTTCTGGCGACCAAAACGCACCTGTGGCGAAGCGATAAGAGCGAGGATAAGAAATGGAAATTCGGTTTCTGGCCAATAACAAAAGTGTTGGATGGGACCCCTTGTTTTGATAATAATAAAGAGGACGCCGCCCACGGTCAAACCGAAGGCCGGAGAGCAAGAACATTCAGCAGTAGAATTTGCGGTTCAATGGTATGGTACCAATCGGGAAACACTTGTAACACCGGGAGTGTCAACCAAACTGTGGAACCGGTCTCTCATGATCCAAACCGGCAAGGATGTCTTGCCTGGACCATCTTTTGATGGTGAAATCCATCCATGATTAATTCCCCATCCCAATCATCCGGGGCGTCCGGGCTCGGCGGAATCCGCAACGCCCTGCGCCTGTTGGCCGGTCCCGGCGCCGTCTTGGTGGGTCTGATCGTGGTGG
>CBDURF010000184.1:0-6701 GCA_965369705.1 uncultured bacterium | reverse complement strand
CGGCCGGGATGTCGATTCCCACCTCGAATTCGCCCTGAAAAACAACCAGAAACTCCAGGCGGCATTCACCAATTATCGAGCGGTGAACGAGACGATCGAGCAGGTGTCGTCCCTGCCTGATCTCCGTCTGGGTTATGTCGAATACCTGAAGCCGGTCGAGACGCGGGTCGGGCCCCAACAGCGGTCCTTCTCGATTTCCCAGAGTTTTCCCTGGTTCGGGACCCTGTCCCGGGGCGGTGACGTAAATCGGGAAAAGGCGCGGGCCGCCCGGGCGGATTTCGACAATGTCGTCCTGGAGGTCATTGCCGGGACGAAGACCGCCTACCACGAATTCGCCTATCTCGAAAAAGAGATCGAGGTGACCGGTCAGCATATTCGTCTGCTGACCCAGTGGGAGGACGTGACTCGCGCACGGTACAGCTCCGGGAGCGGCAAGTATGTGGATGTCATCAAGTCCCAGGTCGAACTGGGCGTCCTGCTGGACCGACTCGCCGAACTCGAGGATCAGCGTCGCCCGCTGGCCGCGGCCTTGAATGCCCTGCTGAATCGCGCGCCGACCGCCCCGGTGGAAATCGAGCCGAATCCGGCCATAGGGATTCCCGAGTTCGACCCGACGGAATTGAGGGACAGGATGCTGCTGGACAATCCGGCGCTCCTGGCCTGGGACCACAAGGCCCAGGAGTCGCTGAACGCGGAAAAATTCGCGGGGAAACAGGGGCGTCCAAAGTTTTCCCTGGGATTGAACTACATCTTCACCGGAGCGGCCCGCAACAGTGGTGTGCCGGACAGCGGCAACGATGCGCTCATGGCCTCCTTCGGGCTCAGTCTCCCGCTCTGGCGAGGGAAGTACGATGCCGCGTCCCGCGAAGCGGTGAGCCGCTACCACTCGGTCGTGGCCTCCCGCAGGGAGAATACCAACACCCTGCAGGTCACGTTGGAAAGGGCGCTGTTCAGGTTCCGGAACGCCGCCCGGAAGGTCGAACTCTACCGGACGACCCTTATCCCCAAGGGTCGGCAATCGCTGGACGCGCTGAGGGCCGCCTATGAAGCGGGGGAAAGCCGTTTTCTGGATCTGATCGATGCCGAAAGGCTGTTGCTGGAATTTGAATTGTCGAAAATCCGCGGGGGAGCCGACGTGTTGATCCAGGAGGCGGAACTCGAGCGTATCGTGGGCGGTCCGTTGATTCCCCGGAATTTTCCAATACGCGGAAGGAAGTAGCCATGTCCTCGTTTTCGTTTCGAATCACCCGCACAGGGAGCATCATGCGCAGGATCCTATTCGCTGGAGCGATCATCGCGGCTTTCGCGTTGGGGCTGCTTCTGCGGGGTGGTGGGGAACCTCCATCGCGGAACCAGGCCCACGCCGAACAGGATCATGCCATCGGGATGACCGGGACGACCGAGACGACCTGGACCTGCTCCATGCATCCCCAGATCAAACTACCGAAATCCGGCCAGTGCCCCATCTGCTTCATGGATCTGATCCCCCTGGATGTCGGTGGCGATGATGATCTGGGGCCGAACACCCTGGTCTTGTCGGAGGCGGCGGCCGCCCTGGCGGAAATCCAGACCGCGGTCGTGGAGCGCCGGCGAGCCGAAGCCAGGGTCCGTCTGATCGGAAAGATCGATTTCGACGAAACGCGTTCCAAGTCCATCGCGGCCTGGGTACCTGGACGCATCGATACCCTGTTCGTCGACTTCACCGGCACGGAGGTTGAGCGGGGCGACCGCCTGGTTTCCCTGTACAGCCCCGAACTCTACGCCGCGCAGACGGAATTGCTCAACGCGATCCAGGCGAATCGAGACCTCCAGGCCGGCGGCGATCCGGTGATGCGCCGAACCGCCGAAGCCACGGTCACCGCGGCCCGGGAACGCCTGCGGTTGTGGGGTCTGGATCCGTCTCGGATCCAGCAGATCGAAAAGACCGGTCAGGCGCGGCGCCATATGGACATCACTTCCCCCCTCGGCGGCGTCGTGATCCACAAGAATGCCGTCGAAGGGATGTATGTGAAGACCGGTACGCCCATTTATACGGTCGCGGATCTGTCCCGGGTCTGGGTGACCCTGGATGCGTATGAGTCGGATCTGGTCTGGCTGAAGGAAGGACAGGATATCGACTTCACCGTGGAGGCGGTACCCGGGCGGCGGTTCCAGGGAACGATCATCTTCATTGATCCGGTGCTGAACAAAAGGACCCGCACGACCATGGTGCGGCTGAACGTGGACAACGGGCAGCGGCTTTTGAAACCCGGCATGTTCGTCAACGCGACCGTGGCGGCCGAAGTCGTCCTGGAGCAGGAGTCCCACCGGATGGCGGACCCCGAGTCCCTACCCCTGGTCATACCCGCGTCGGCCCCGCTGATCACCGGCAAGCGGGCCGTGGTCTATGTCCGCGTCCCCGGTTCCGAAAAGCCGGCTTTCGAGGGGCGCGAGGTGGTCCTCGGTCCCCGGGCCGGTGATTTCTACATCGTATTGTCCGGATTGGCCGAGGGCGAACTGGTCGTGACCAAGGGGAACTTCAAGATCGACAGCGCCCTCCAGATCCAGGCCAAGCCCAGCATGATGAACCCGACCGGCGGAGGCCCGGCGTCCGTCCACAACCACGGAGGGTCCCCGGCGGGGACGCCTGCGAGTGCCGTGGAAACGCCCCGCCGGTCCGACAAGATCATTGTCCTTGCGTCGCCCACGGAATTCCGGACCCAGCTGGGCGCGGTCCTTCAGGCCTATCTGGCCATGCAGACCGCCCTGGCCGGTGATGATGAAAAGAAGGCCCGGGCCGCGGCCGGCAGCGCCGTGGACGCCCTGCAGGCGGTGGACATGACCCTGGTCGACGGCGAGGCCCACCTGGCCTGGATGAAGGACGAGAAGTCATTGCGGGATTCCTTCGCCTCGATCGCCGCCGCCGCGGATATCGATGCCCAGCGCCGGCACCTTCTGGGCCTGACGGGGCCACTCTGGGACACCCTGCGCAGGTTCGGTTTCAGCCAGGATGATCCGGTCCGCCTGTTCAACTGTCCGATGGCCGCCGGCGGCAAGGGAGGCGACTGGATCCAACTCGAAAAAACAACCGCCAATCCCTATTTCGGCGCGGCCATGCTCCGGTGCGGAGACCAGACCGATTCCCTGGCCGCTTCTGAAACCAGTAAGGAAGGGTAACGGCCATGAGCCCGAAGACTCCTGACAACGGCGGTTCCTGGCTGGATGGCCTGCTTCGGTTCTGCCTGGAAAACAAACTCGTCGTGGTGATGATGGTCCTGTTCACGGTGGCCTTCGGCATCATGGTGGCGCCCTTCGACTGGGACATCGGCGGCCTGCCCCGCGATCCGGTGGCCGTGGACGCCATCCCGGATCTGGGCGAGAACCAGCAGATCGTCTTCACCAGGTGGATGGGCCGTTCTCCCCAGGACATCGAGGACCAGATCACCTATCCGCTGACCGTGGCCCTGCTGGGCCTGCCGGATATCAAGACGGTGCGGAGCTACTCGTTTTTCGGGTTTTCGACCATCTACGTCATCTTCAAGGAAAAAGCGGATTTCTACGATTCACGCTCGAGAATCCTGGAAAAACTCAGCAGTCTGCCCCCCAACACCCTGCCCGAAGGGGTCCAACCCGGGCTCGGACCCGATGCGACGGCCTTGGGTCAGGTGTTCTGGTACACCCTGGAAGGCCGGGACCAGGAGGGGAATCCCGCGGGCGGTTGGGACTTGGACGAACTGCGCAGCATCCAGGACTGGTATGTCCGTTACGGCCTTTTGGCCGCTGAAGGCGTGGCGGAGGTCGCCTCGGTGGGCGGATTCGTCCGCGAATACCAGATCGATGTCGATCCCGACGCCATGCTCGCCTACGGCATCGGTCTCGACCAGGTATTCCAGGCCGTTCGCGCCTCCAACGTGGATGTGGGTGCCCGAACCATCGAGATCAACAGTGTGGAGTACATGATCCGCGGCCTCGGTTTCATCGAGGACCTGGATGATATCGAAAACAGTGTCGTGGCGGTCCGGGACAACGTCCCGGTCATGGTCAGGGATGTGGCGACCGTCAGTCTCGGCCCGGCCCAGCGCAGGGGAGCCCTGGACAAGGAGGGCGCCGAGGCCGTCGGCGGGGTCGTCGTGGTCCGCTACGGTGAGAATCCCCTGGCCGCCATCAAGAACGTGAAGGCCAAGATCGAGGAGATTTCTCCGGGGCTGCCGAAAAAAATCCTTCCCGACGGCACCGTCAGCCAGTTGACGATCGTCCCGTTCTACGATCGGGCGGGGCTGATCCACGAGACCCTCGGCACGCTCAATTCCGCTTTGACCGAGGAAATCCTGATCACCATCATCGTGGTGATCGTCATGATCATGCACCTGAGAAGCAGTCTGCTGATAGCCGGGTTGTTGCCTTTGGCCGTCTTGATGGCCTTCATCGGGATGAAGCTCTTCAAGGTCGACGCCAACATCGTGGCCCTGTCCGGGATCGCCATAGCCATCGGGACGATCGTGGACATGGGGGTGATCCTGTGCGAGAACATCCTGCGCCATCTGGATGAGGCCGACTCTTCCGAGGACAAGATGGAAGTCATCTTCCGGGCCTCTTCGGAGGTCGGCAGCGCGGTGGTGACCGCGGTGACCACGACCATCATCAGTTTCCTTCCGGTCTTCACCATGGAGGCAGCCGAGGGCAAGCTGTTCAAGCCGCTGGCCTATACCAAGACCTTTGCCCTTATCGCCTCGGTGATCGTCGCCTTGACCATCATCCCCCCGTTTGCCCATCTCCTGTTTACGCGCAAGGTCGGCAGCGGATTCGCCCGCAAGGTGTCCGGAGGCCTGATGATCCTGGTGGGGATCCTGGCATTGGTCAAACTCTCTCCCTGGGTGGGACTCGGCCTGACGGCGTGGGGGCTCTACATCATTACCGAGAGCCGGCTGCCGGCGGGGATTCGCAAACACGGATCCACCATCGTCAACTATATCGCAGTGGTCATGGTGGCCCTCATTCTCACGGAACACTGGCTGCCCCTGGGACCGGGCAAGGGATTTGTCCTCAACTTCCTGTTCGTGGTCCTGCTTCTGGGCGGACTGTTGTGGCTGTTGAGTATGCTGTCCCGATTCTACACCCGGATCCTCGCCATTTGCCTGGAGCACAAGCTCCTGTTCCTGAGCCTGCCCTTGGTCCTGATCATCTTCGGGGCGACGGTATGGATGGGCTTCGACACCGTGTTCGCGATCCTGCCGGGAGTCGGGCCGGGGTCACAGGAATCCGCACTGGCGAAGGTCTGGTCCGGCCCGCGCCACGCCTTCCCTGGTCTGGGCAAGGAGTTCATGCCTCCTTTGGACGAAGGGTCGTATCTGTACATGCCCACCACCATGCCGCACGCCTCCATCGGCGAAGCGACCGATGTGCTGCAGAAGCTGGACATGGCCATTTCCAGCATCCCCGAGGTGGACCTCGTGGTCGGCAAACTGGGCCGGGCCGATACCCCCCTGGACCCGGCGCCCATCTCCATGGTCGAAACGGTGATCAACTATCTGCCCGAGTACCGCCAGGACAGGGACGGGCACCGGCAGCGCTTCAAATACGACCGGTCGGGCGGGAAATTCGCGCGCGACGAAGCCGGCGAACTGATTCCGGACAGCCGGGGCCGGCCCTTTCGGCAGTGGCGCCCGGAAATCCATTCCCCGGACGATATCTGGGATGAGATCGTGCGGGTCGCCAAGCTTCCCGGGACCACCTCGGCGCCGAAACTCCAGCCCATCGCCGCGCGGATCGTCATGCTGCAGAGCGGAATGCGCGCCCCGATGGGAGTCAAGATCAAGGGCCCGGATCTGGAGACCTTGAATGATGTCGGGCTTGAGATCGAGCGTCTGCTCAAGGAGGTTCCCTCGATCGAACCCGCGGCGGTCATCGCGGACCGCATCGTGGGCAAGCCGTATCTGGAGATCGAAATCGATCGGCTGGCCATCGCCCGTTACGGTCTGACCATCCGCAAGGTCCAGGACGTCATCGAGGTTGCTATCGGGGGCCGTCTGGTGACCACGACGGTCGAAGGCCGGGAAAGGTATCCGGTCAGGGTCAGGTACGCGCGGGAGTTGCGCGACAGCATCGAGGAGATCGAAAAGATCTTCGTGCCCGCGGCCGACGGCAGCCAGATTCCCCTGCTGCAGCTGGCCGACATCAACTATGTGCGTGGTCCCCAGGTCATCAAGAGCGAAGACACCTTCCTGGTGGGTTATGTGCTGTTCGACATGCGTCCGGGTTTCGCCGAGGTCAACGTGGTCGAAGATGCCCAGAAGTACCTGGCGTCCAAAATCGCCAGCGGTGATTTCGAATTGCCGGCGGGAGTCAGCTACACGTTTGCCGGCAGCTACGAGAACCAGGTCCGCTCGGAAAAAAGGTTGATGGTGGTTCTCCCGCTGGCCCTGTTCGTCATCTTCATGATCCTCTATTTCCAGTTCAAGTCCGTGATCACCACCGCCATGGTCTTTTCGGGCATTTTCGTGGCCTGGTCCGGCGGGTTTCTGATGATCTGGCTGTACTCCCAGCCCTGGTTCCTGGATTTCGCCCTGTTCGGGGTGGAATTGCGGACGCTGTTCCAGATCCATCCCATCAACCTGAGCGTCGCGGTCTGGGTGGGCTTCATCGCCCTGTTCGGAATCGCCTCGGATGACGGGGTGATCATGGCCACCTACCTGGACCAGAGTTTCGCCCGCCGGAAAATGAAA
>CBDURF010000183.1:0-6717 GCA_965369705.1 uncultured bacterium | reverse complement strand
CGAGGCGGTGGTCGGAGTCGAGGGATTGATGCCCATCGAGATCGACGACCGGCGCGCCATGCTTTTGGTCACTCGCGACGGGCCCGGCATCAGCCACAGCCTGGAAAGCCTGTTTTCGGCGGGCATGACCTTCGACGACATCACCATCAAGGAGCCCAACCTGGAGGATCTGTTCCTGAAGCTCACCGGCCGGGAGCTGCGAAATTGAGGGCCCGCACCGCAGGAACCGCAGGAGGTGCGTCATGTGGGTGCTGATCCGCAAGGACCTTCTGCGTCGCTGGCGCAACCCGATGGCGACGATCGTGATGATCGTATTTCCCCTGTTCATGAGCCTGGCGATCGGCAGCATCAGCGGCGGCGGAGGCGGGTCGGAGTTTCCGCGCATCAAGGTCCTGGTGCAGA
The DNA here is from genome assembly GCA_965369705.1 of uncultured bacterium. Taxonomy (GTDB): domain Bacteria; phylum Krumholzibacteriota; class Krumholzibacteriia; order LZORAL124-64-63; family LZORAL124-64-63; genus JAGLCY01. The sequence goes on along the minus strand of CBDURF010000183.1, from coordinate 6,315 downwards.
ACAACGATGAAGACGGGTTCCTGTCCAACGCCTTGATGGGAGCTCTCGGTCAGTCGGAATCGCAGGAATATCTGGAGATCGTGCCGGTCGGCGACGAAGGCGCGGCCATGATGGAAGCCGGCAAGGCCAGCGCGATGGTCGTCTTGCCGGACAGCTTCACCCAAAGGGTCCTCGATCGTCGCAGGACCGAGATCGCCGTCGTGCGCAATCCCGCCGAGGGCATCAAACCCGAGATCGTTGCCCAGGGGGCCGACGTGGTCGCGACCTATCTGGACCAGGCCGCGCGGCTGCTGAGTGAAGAGATGGGCGTCCTGAAGGTGATGCTGGAGGCGGACAAAGTGCCCGCCTCGGCCAAGGTCGGTGTGCTGGCCGCCGGGATCACCGATAAGATCGACGGTGTGGAGAACTACCTGTTTCCGCCGCTGGTGGAAGTCGGCAGCGTCAAGGAAAGCGAAGACGACGACGATGGCCCCGGCTTCAACGTGTTCGGCTACATCCTGATCATGACCACGGTGATGGCCCTGCTGTTCGTGGCCACCAGGAGCATGGGGGACATCCACGAGGAGCGGAACAGCGGCATGCTCAGGCGGCAGCTCGCCACCCCCATGGGCATCGGTCTCATCATGGGGGCCAAGACGATTTTCGGGGTGATGTTCGGCGTCATCGTCATGGTTATTCTGGGAGTCATCGGTTTGGCCCTGGGTTGGATCTCTCCGCCCATCGATCCGTTGGGCGCGCTGCTTCTGGGCCTCTCCTTCAGTCTGGCCGCCTGCGGTTTTCTGGCCCTGATCACCAGTATCGTGAAAACCGAGAAGCAGGCCGGGATCATGGGCTGGCTCGTGATCATGGGCATGAGCGCCGTCGGCGGGAGCATGATGCCCGTCAATCAGATGCCCGCCCCCATGCAGGCCGCCGCCCAGTTCACGATCAACTACTGGGCCATCGACGGGTTCACCAGGCTGGTCTATGAGGGTGTGGGGTTGAGCGACATCTTCCGGAACATTCTCCTGTTGTTGACCATCGGTTTGATTACCACCGGCCTGGCCCAGGCGCTGCTTGTGCGCCGCTACCGGGAGATGACCTCATGAGGCGCGTTCTGCATCTGGCCCTGCACGACACGAAACTGTTCATCCTGGCGCGTGAGAACATCTTCTTCATGTTCGTGATGCCGGTAATGTTCATGCTGTTCTTCAGCGTGGTGTTGGGCGGTAGCGGGGGTCCGCGGGACGTGAAGATTTCCCTGCAGGTGGTCAACGAGGACCAGGGTTTCATGGGCGAGATCTTTCTTGCGCAGCTCCGCGGCGAAGAATTCGATACCACCCTGCTCACACGCGCCGAGGCCGACACCACCGATTTCATCCGCCGCCTGGTTGTTCCCGCCGATTTCACCGCCAAGGTGCTGGCGGCCGAGCAGGTCCAGCTTGATTTCACCAAGCAATCGCAGAGCAACATCGAGTACGACGCGGCCGCCGATGTTCGGCTGCACCAGGCCCAGGTCGCGTTCCTGGGCGCCCTGATCCGCTGGAACCACCCGGCGGGCATTCCTCCCACCGCGGAAGATTGGGAGCGGCTCAAGACCCTGATCGAAGACCCGCGCCGGATCACCGTCACGCAAAGCTACGCCGGCCGGGGGCGTCCCGTCGCCTCCGGGGCCGCCCAGTCGGTGCCGGGCATGTTGACGATGTTCATGGTGATGATCGTTCTCATCGGCGGCAGTGAGAGCCTGACCCGTGAAAAACTGCACGGCACTCTTGCACGACTGGCGACCACGCCCCTCTCCAACGGCGAGATCATTGCCGGCAAGCTGCTCAACCTGGGGATGGTGGGTTTTTGCCAGGCCATGGTTCTGATGGCCGCCGGCGAGATCATCGGGCTGGTGAACCTGTTCGGCATCGAGTTCACCTGGGGACCGGGTTGGTGGATCGTCGCCTTGTTCACGATCCCCTTCGCCTTCACCGTGGCGGGATTGACGCTTTTCTTCGGCGGGCTGTTCCGCACGACCCAGCAGGCCGAAAGCCTGGGCTGGCTGGCCGGCATGGTGTTTTCCGCGCTGGGGGGCTGCTGGTGGCCGATGGAGATCATGCCGCGCACCGCCCAGATCATCGGTTATTTCTTCCCGACCTACTGGGCGATGAAGGCTCTGCACGGGGTGGTGACGTTCGGGCGCGGCATCGAGGCCATCGTGCTGCCGACCATCATCGTGGTGGGATTCGGGCTGTTGTTCGCCTGGCTTGGCGCGCGGACCATCAAGATGGTCAACTGATTCCGGTCTACCAGCCCTCGATGTAGTAGTAATCGAACTCCGACAAGACAACCTTGGTGAAGCCCCAGGCTTCGTTGTAGGTCAGTCCGCTGTCGTCGGGGATGACGATCTTGATGTAGAGTTCCTCGCCCCAGCGTTCCTTCAATGCCCCCAGCCGCCCGAAAACCTTGATGCGAGACATGGGTTCCCACCGGTTTCCGCCGATGTCCTTCAACATGTATTTGAGCTGCCCGTCCTTCCGGAAGAACTGGACCGAGACCACCTGCTTGCCCATCGAGCTGCGGGCCGGCCGGACCAGCCTGAGGTACTTGTCCTCGAGCGAGGAAAAATCCTGCCGCTGCCGGGCCAACGTCATCTCCAGGTTGCTCTTCTCGTCGCTGAGCATGAGCAGGGTCGCTTCGTTCTTCTTCAACCGGCTCAGCAGCTCGGCGATCTGCAGGTTGAGCCGGCTGTTGGCCAGTTCGGCCTCGTCCTTCATTCCTTCCATGCGGGCGATGGCGGCGGCCTTGATGTCGAGGCTGCTCTCGAGTCGCCGGGCCTCGTCGGTCAGCAGGATGATCTCCATGCGCGCCTCCCGGATCCCCTCCTCGAGGTCGGTGTTCCGGACCCGGAGATCGACCATCGCCTGCAAGTTCTCCTGCAGGCGTTCCTCGCTTTCGGCCTGCAGTTGGCGGCTGAGGCGGATCTGATCGATGAGGTCGGCGTTCTTGATGATGACCACGACCATCGTCAGCATGAAAACCATCAGGATAACGGTCATGATGTCGGTGAACGACGGCCAGAGCGAGGTATCCGTCGTATGGGACGACCGGTTGAGCCTCAAGTCGGTATATCCGCGAAAAAGGTGCATGGGGTCGCCTCCTTTATCGGTTCAGACGGAAACCTTCGACCAGGATGTCGCGCAAGTCGTCCAGTCGGGCCAGTGCGTCGTCCTGCCTGGCGCGGGCCCCTTCGTCGATCCGGGCGACGGCGCCTTCGATTCCACCGAGACCCTGGCGCATCTCGGCGACCAGTTTGCGCACATCCTCGACCAGGAGCTTGGTCTGGTGGTTGACGGCTTCGGCCTCGAAAGAGAAATCGGGGACCATGTACATGAGGGCCGCGTGCTCGAGCCGGCTTACGATCCAGGTCTGCAGGTCAGCGAACCGGTGGAAGAAGAAGGTGAAGAAGAAATAGCAAACGATGGCCGTGGCGGTGGTCGTCAGGGCGGTGTTCATGCCCAGCAGCATCAGGCCCATGCCCGAGCCCGGGACGGCGGTCTGCAGCACGTCGGCCGCCCCGATCAAGGCGAAGATCAGCGAACTGACGGTGCCGAACACACCGGTCAGGATCAGCACGTTGTTGACGAAGCGAGGAAAGGAAAGGTGCAGTGATTCACCGGCCAGCATGATGGCTGAAATCGCCCCGTGGTCTATCGGGCCGCCCCCCCCGAACAACTCCTTGATGGTGGTGTGGCGTTCGATCAGAAGCGAGGGTTCGTTGAATTCGGTCAGGATGTCTTCGGTGGGATAACCCTCGGCGCGGCGCGCCATGAATTCGGTGATCTGGATTTCCTGCCGCTCGTAGTGGCGGACGGCCCGGAAAAGCTGCCCGATGCCCAGGAAGAAGAGCAGGAGGATGACTCCATTGAGGATCAGGGGCCGCGGGTCGCCGAACAGGACTCCGGCCACCGCGTCGATCTTCCAGAGAAACACCAGCACGGCCACGATGACCGCCATCGCCAGAACAACCACCATCTGGACCAGGATCCGTCGGCTTCGCGTCGCCATGCCTGCCATCCTTGTTCGAGGTGTGGGATTTGGCCGGATTGTACCATACGTCGGCGGTCAAGGCTGGTTGCGAAATCGTGCAAAGCCGGCGATCCCGCTCTCCCGCCTGTCAATCATAGGCCAGGCGGGTCTCGCGGTCGGCCAACAGCTCCTTCAGATCATCCTGGGCGGCCATGTCGGGCCAGGTACCCAGGTCCTTGTGGACGAGATGGTACTTCTCGGGCACCGGGTGCGTGCCCATGACGACCTCCATGCCGAACTTGCGCGGGATGAACTCCCGGAAGTAGTCGAGATGGGGACAGGGCGGGTAACCCACCACCAGGCCGGTGGCCAGATGGACCACTTCGGCGCCGTTGTTCTTCATTTCCTCCGGCGCGTATTCCACGTTGCCGCCGGGGCAGCCGCCGCAGGTGGTGTAGCCGACGAGCTCGACCTCTTCGCCCTCGTAGCGGGCGAATCCGCCGGCGCGTTCCTTCAGGGACCGCAGACACTTGCCGCCGGCGCAGGCATGATACCGGTCACAGATGATGATCCCGATCTTCTTCATCGCCTTCTCCTTACTTGTCCCGTCGTTTTTCATCGGGATGATTCTGCTCGCTTCGCTCCCAGCGCTGAGGCGGTAACATGAACTTGGCAACGGCCGTGGCCAGGATCTCGCCGTCCTGGCGCAACTCCGCACCGAGGATATGGACGGGACCGCGCGACCTGTCCAACCAGGCGCGCACCGTGGCGGGCTTGCCGATCAACACCGGGCGCAGGAAGCGGATCTGAAGATCGGCCGTGACGCCGGGGATGCCGCGCGCCATCAGACAATTGGTCATGGCGCCGTCCAGCAGGACGGAGATCATGCCGCCGTGAAGGAAACCGGGGTAGCCGGTGAATTCCTCGTCACAGGGAAAGATGCCCTCGACGGCGCCCGCCTGATCCTCCTGGAAATCCACCGCCAGTCCGCGCTCATTGGCCGCGGAGCAGACCCAGCAGTGGGGATGCCGCCGGGACCGTATGGCGGCGAGCCCGCTGGGGTTGTCAGTGGTCGCAGACATTGGTCCCGGATCCGATCTCTCCCTCGAGATAGTTGCGGGCCAGGGATTCGGGATCGAGAGTGGGCACGCCGACGATCACCTCGATGTCATGACCGGCAAAAAGTTGAATGGCTCGCCCTCCCATGCCGCCGGCCAGCACCAGGTCGGCGCCCTGTTCCGCCAGCCAGGCGGGCAGCAGACCGGGTTCGTGGGGAGGCGCGTCGACGGTTTCACTGGCGAGGATCTTTTTTTCGTCCTTGTCCACGTCGATCAGGGCAAAGGACCGGCAATGGCCGAAATGAGGATCCAGCATTCCTTGGGAGACGGGGATTGCGATGCGCATGATTTATCCTTTCGGGATTGAAGAGTCGATCTTATGACAGACTCCTGTTTCACGGGTGAAAAAAAGCAGGATTTGACGTCCATTTGTTTTGAGTATATGCTCATAACAGAAGAAAATCAAACAGGAGGGTTTCCTTGCCCCGACCGCCGAAACCACGTGCCGTACGCCACAACCCTGAAGTGTTCCATTTCAAACCCGCCGGAGTGCCCATGCGGCTGCTCGAAGAGGTGACCCTGGGACTCGACGAACTCGAGGCCATGCCCCTATGAGGCCTGCTAGAGCCGAATTATCATTTGATCGAACCGGGCGGGCGAAGGTAGAATCCTCTGCGAACAATCCACGTTCTCCTTAACACCTCATTTCCCAGACCGCCGGGAGCCGCCCAATGAGTCCCCATTCACCCGAGAAGGATTACACCACCGGCGAGGAGATCGCCCACGCGGTCACCCATGGCCTGGGCCTGCTGCTGAGTGTGGCCGCCTGTTCGATCCTGGTGGTCTTGGCCAGCCAGCGCGGCAACGCATGGCACATCACCGGAGTGGCCGTGTTCGGGGCCACGTTGATCGTGCTCTACGCCGCTTCCACCCTCTACCACGCCCTGACCCACAAGAAAGCCAAGCGGGTGTTCCGCTTCCTGGACTACTCGGCCATCTACCTGCTGATCGCCGGCACCTACACACCCTTCACGCTGGTGACTTTGCGCGGGGGCTGGGGCTGGTCCATGTTCGGTGTGGCCTGGGGACTAGCCATCGCGGGCGCGGTGGTGGAGGTGGTCACGCGTCGGCGGTACAAGATGATATCGATGGCCTTCTACCTGGGCATGGGCTGGTTGATGGTGGTTGCGATCAAGCCGTTGTATTCGGCGTTGGATACTCGGGGGATGATTTTTCTGGCCTTGGGGGGGGTGGCCTATACGGG
>CBDURF010000182.1:0-6721 GCA_965369705.1 uncultured bacterium | reverse complement strand
CCCGCCGGCGGGTTTTCCTGCCTTGATATCCAATATCCCAGCGCACCTGGAACCGTCGCATAAGACGTCGATCCTGCCGGATACAATTTCAGAGGCACAACCGAAACTTTTTTTACCCGCTCTACGTCCTTTGAACGAATCCTGAATCCCGTCCCTCCCGAAAGGATCCGCATGTCGGCCTTTTTTCATACCTTGCTGGTTCTGGTTTTCGCGTTCCTCGCGGGTGCCGGCGCCCCCGCCCCGGGATCCACCCAGGGCGATGATGACAGCGCCGGTTTCCTTTACGGCCGGTTGGAATTGCAGTCGGGCGAGAAGTACGAGGGGTTCCTGCGCTGGGAGGACGAAGAAGCCTTTTGGGACGACCTCTTCCACTCCCGTCAGAACGAACTCCCCTGGCTCGAACACGTGGACATGGATGAATTGCAGGCCGAACGCCGGCGGCGTTATTTCGAGAGCCACGGAATGTTCGACCGACTCATGTGGACCCTGCACAACAAGGACCACCCCCACCTATCCCGGCTCTTCATCTGCCAATTCGGTTACCTGGACGGAATCGAGCTGGACGATAAGGAAAATGTCACCATCCTGATCCGCGGCGGAGACCGGGTGCCGGTGCACGGATATTCCAACGACGTCAGTTCCGACCTGTTGGTCTATCCCGCCGGGGGCGATCCGATCGAAGTGGAATGGGACGACCTGGCCGGAATCGAATTCTCAGCAGCCCCGGTCGGCGCGATCCCCTACGCCCTACGCCTGTACGGGGAAGTGGAAACCACCGAAGGATCCTTTGAGGGGTTCATCCAGTGGGACCAGTCGGAGTGTACGTCGATCGACATCCTCGACGGGGACGAGCGGGATGTTTCCATGGGGGACATCCGGTCCATCACCAAGAACCGGAAAAACTCATCCGACCTCGTGCTCAAGGACGGCGCCGCGTTCACCATGAGCGGCACCAACGACGTGGCCGGCGGCAACCGGGGCGTCATGGTCGAAAATCCCGCCTGGGGCCGGGTGACGATCGCCTGGAAACGTTTCCAATCCATCACTTTCGTCGAAGGCCACGGCAGCGGCGTCGGCAGGGCTGATTGGCAGGAAAGCCAACCCCTGACCGGAACAGTCACCGGCGTGGAGGGAGAAACCTGGTCCGGCCGGATCGTCTATGATCTGGACGAAGCCTGGACCCGCGATATTTTCAACGGCGAACTGAGGAACTTGGAATACGACATCCCCTTCGGCCTGATCAATTCCATTGAAAAAAAGGACGACGAGACCTGCCGGGTGAGCCTGCTCACGGGACGCACCCTGGATCTGAGCGGAAGCCAGGACACCGGCGAGAATCACGCCGGCATCCTGGTTTTCGAGAACAGGGAAGAAACGCCCCGCTACATCCCCTGGAGCAAGGTCGGAACCATCACTTTCCGGAAGTGAGGTCCTTGTCAGGAGTCCATCAAGCCTATCAGCAGACCTAGCCCACCCATCAGGAACAGGAACGCCAGATACAGGACGGTCAGGACCAGGAAGATGATCGTCAGGATCTTGAGGATGCGAAAACTGCGGCCCAGTTCGTAGAACCCGGCCTGCAATTCGTCCTGGGTGCCGGATTGCCGGAACAGATCGAAGCGGTTGACGCCTTCGATGAAACGATGCGAGGCGATGATCAACGGCACCCCCAACACCGCCCCCACAATGGACAGGCAGGTCAGAATGCCGTAGATCAGACTGATCCACCCCATGAAGCGCATGTCCCTGAGCGTGCGCTCGAATCCCAAACCCATGGGATGGATGCCGGTCGCCCCCGCGGCCGTATTGGTCATTTCCTGCAAGATGAGGCCTCCCCTGAAATTCTCCATTATTGGTCCCTGATGACCCGACCCTACCATCAGGCGAACCAGCGGACCACCCTTTCCCGGACCGATTCCGCTTGAATCATGGGGCTCGGTCTACCATTTTTCGGGAATGCAGGCCGTGTCCGCGGACACCCGAGGCCCCCTCATTCCGAGATGGTTCCGAGATAATTCCGAGAGGAGAAACCCGTGTCCGATGCCGCCAAACTCTACGAGGCCCAGAAGAAAAACTTCGCCAACTGGGAGATCATCAAGGACATCATCGACCAGCAGATCGACCTGATGCTCAACTATCGTCAGAGCGGACACCCGGGGGGGAGCCGCTCCAAGGTCCACTACTTCGTGAGCCTGCTGCTGAGTGGAGCGATGCGGTGGGACATCAGGCATCCCGAAAAAAGATTCGGCGACCGGTTCGTGTTGGTGGCCGGACACACGGCGCCCCTGGTCTACGCCACCCTTACGGTATTCAACGAAGCCCTGCGCGTCATGCATGAGAAGACCGGCGACGACAAGTACCTCGTCGGTGGCGGCCGCGAACGCATGATGACCTGGGAGGACCTGCTGGGCTTCCGCAACATCGGCGGCCTGCCCGGCCATGTGGAGATGGCCGAGAAGAACCTCTTCGTGAAGTTCAACACCGGGCCCAGCGGCCACGGCGCTCCGGTCTGCGCGGGCGAGGCCATGGCTCTCAAGCACGCCGGAGTCGGAGAAGTGAAGGTCTTCGGGTTCGAGGGCGAAGGCGGTCACACCGCCGGCTGCTGGCACGAGACCAAGAACTCGAGCTACGGCCTGGGCCTGGACAATCTGCACATGGTCATGGACTGGAACGATTTCGGGATCGATCCTCATCACACCAGTTCCATCGTGCACGGCACGCCGCGTGACTGGTTCGAACCCTACGGCTGGGATGTCCACGAAGCACCCGACGGCAGTGACTGGGACGACGTCACCAAGGCCATCCTGGAGATGACCCACGGCGACGGCACTCCCGGTCGTCCGAAAATGATGTTCGGCAAGACCCGCAAGGGCCGGGGCTACTACAAGTACGACGCCCCGAGCCACGGAGCCCCCCACGCGCTGAACAGCGACCTGTTCTGGAAGTGTCGCGCCGATTTCACCGAGAAATACGGCGTCACCTGGCACGGCACCGACGAAAGCGCTCCCGCCGACAAGGACGCCATGCGCCAGCAGTTCGCCGACAACCTGAACGTGGCCCTCGACGTCCTGCGCGGCAACGACGAACTGGTGGCCTACCTGGCCGACCGCCTGATCGAGATCGGCGACAGCGTGCCGGAGGAAATCGCCACCTTCAACATGCCCATGGCCAAGAATCCCCTGCACGACGACAGCCTGTTCGATATCGAAAGCTACCCCGCCGAGATGTGGGCCAAGCCCGGCGAGAACCAGCCCAACCGGGCGGGATTCGCCAAGTGGGGCAGCTACATCAACAGCTACTGCCAGAAAAAATTCGGCCGCCCGCTGTTTCTGGTCTGTTCGGCGGATCTGGCGGGTTCGACCAACATCGCTGGCTTCGGCGCCGAGTTCGGCGACATGAAGAACACCGGCTGGTACAACCGGGATGAGAACACAGCCGGCGTGATCCTGCCCCAGGGCATCACCGAGTTCACCAACGCCGGCATCATGGTGGGCATTTCCTCGGTGAACATGTCCACTGATCCCGAGAACGAATTCAACGGGTACTTCACCGCCAGCAGCACCTACGGGTCCTTCAGTTATCTGAAATACGGCGCCATGCGCCTGTACAGCCAGATGGCCCAGGACTGCGAATGGAAGCTGGGCAAGACCATCTGGGTGGCCGGCCACAGCGGTCCCGAGACCGCCGAGGACAGCCGGACCCATTTCGGTATCTTCAGTCCCTCTGCGACCCAGCTGTTCCCCGAAGGCCAAGTCATCGACATCCACCCCTGGGAATTCAACGAGGTGCCGGTCATGCTGGCCGCGGCCATGAAGACCGACAAGCCCATCATCGCGCTGCACCTGACGCGTCCCGGCGTGAAGATTCCCGACCGTAAGGCCCTCGGCCTGGGCTCGTTCAAGGAGGCCGCCAAGGGCGCCTACATCCTGCGGGACTACAAGGACGGCCTGCCGCAGCAGGGTGTGATCATGGTCCAGGGCACGATGAGCACCTACAATTTGATCAACGCGCTGCCCGCCATCGACGCGGCCGGCCTGAACGTCAAGATCGTGGCCGTGCCCAGCCCGCAGCTGTTCCACCTGCAGTCCGAGGAATACCAGAACAGCGTGCTGACCACCGGTGACATGCTCAACAGCACCTTCGTCACCAACCGGACCAGGCGCTCCATGGTCGACTGGAACTTCAATCCCCTGACCGACCGTTACGCCATGAGCAGCGACTGGGACGACATGTGGCGCCCCGGTGGTTCCCTGGACGAGGTCTGTGAAAGCGCGGGCATCGACACCGAGTCGATCACCAAGGGCGTGATCGCCTTCGCCGAGGACTGGCAGAAACGGATGAAGGAGCTGGAGTTCATGTTGGGGGCGGCCCGCGGCTGACCTTTGGCGACTTCACCTCGGAAAACGGCCGGCCCCCGTTGATGGCGGGGGCCGGTTTCCGTCTTCAGCCGGGATCACGCAGGTGTTAAGGGCAACGCCACGGGGGAACGCATCGTTCGTCACCCTTCAACGGTCAAGATTGTCTCCACCCGGCCTTGACGGCATCAACTCGGGCCAGGTTGGATGTCCGTTGACGAATGTCTCCCCTCGGCGATCAAGATAATCCAGTTTCAAAATTCGGCAACCGGGCTTCCGGCGAAGAGGGCGAGGCCGGCCAGAACGGACAAGACGGGAATTGTCCCGGGCCGCCGACCGGAGTATGCTTCACCGGTGCGGTCGGAGATTCCAGTCACCCGTTCCACAGGTCGAAGGGAACCACCTCGTCATGAATCCCCTCAATAAACCGGGAATCCGGCTCGCCCTGCCGGCCGGAGCCTGGCTGCTGATCTGCCTGGCCGCCTGCGCCCCAGCCGAGGAAATCGGCAGCGTCCGGTTCGTCGAAAGCTATCCCGCGGAGACTCCCCTCGACCTGGCTGATCTGGAAGAGGCGGCCACCGTCTGGCCACGTGTCATCGATGGGTCGAACCATCGCTTCCGGGTGGCCAGTTTCTACTACAGCCGCATCGGGGACGGCCGGGACGCGGACGCCCCACCGAACACCCCGGATTTCCTGGCGCCCATCCTGGACAAACTCGCCGGCGCCGCGGAGCGTGGCGTCCGGGTGCAACTGCTGGCCGACGGAAAATTCCAAAAGACCTATCCCGAAGTCCCGGATTGGTTTGACACCGTTGCCGGCGCGGAATCCCGTATCCTGGACGCGGATGCCCTCTGGGGCGGCGTCCTGCACGCCAAGTATTTTCTCAGCGATGACGACATGCTCTACGTGGGCAGCCAGAACTGGGACTGGCGAGCGCTGGACCAGATCCACGAACTGGGTGTCCTGGTGCGGCATCCCCGTTTGGCGACGGACCTCGGGCGGATCTTCGACCTGGACTGGGAACTGGCCGGGACCGATCCTCCCCCTGGCGGCCCGACATCCGAGGTGACGGATCATCACCAGGACAGCCTGTTCGACCTGCCGGGTTCCGCGGTCGTTACCGCCCACGACGACACCGTGACCGCCCTGCTGGCGGCCAGTCCCGCCGCCGCCCTGCCGGTGGGGATCCCCTGGGATCTGCCCCTGTTGGTGGAGATGATCGACGCCGCGCGGGATTCGATCCACCTGCAACTGCTGTCCTACGGGGTGACCGACCGGGAAAAGCGACTGTTCGACGACCTGGACCGGGCCCTGCGTCGCGCCGCGGTCCGCGGAACCGAAATCCGGATCATTCTTTCCAACTGGTCCAAGACCAGTTACAGCCTGCCCTGGATCAAGAGTCTGGCTGTTCTGCCCCACGTGGAAATCCGTTTCACCAACATCCCCGAGTACTCCGGCGGTTTCATACCCTACGCCCGGGTGGAACATGCAAAATTCTTGACGGTTGACGGCAACACCCTCTGGATCGGAACTTCCAACTGGTCACGCGGGTACTTCCACGAATCGCGCAACATCAGCCTGTTTTTCCGCGGCCCCGGCGCGACCCGCGACCCGGACCGCTTTTTCAACCTGAGTTGGCACGGTCCCTACGCGGAAACCGTCGATCCGGCCGCCGAATACGCGCCGCCCAAACGCAACTGACCCGAAAGGAAAACCGATGGAAGGCCAGATATTTCCTGCTCGCCTCGAAGCAACCCGGACCGTCCTGGTGGTGGTGGACATCCAGGAGAAATTCCGCGACTTGGTCCACGGCATGGACCAGGTCGTGGCCGGCTCCTCGCGGTTGATCCGTTTCTGCCAGTTCCTGGACATACCCATCCTGGTGACCGAGCACTATCCGCGCGGCCTCGGCGTCACCCTTTCAGAGATCCGCCGCCTCTTCAAATCCTTCACCTGCCTCGAAAAGATCCATTTCAGCTGCTGCGGAGACACCGATTTCAACGAAGCGCTGAGAAGGCTGGGCGGCGACCAGATCATCCTCTGCGGCATCGAGTCTCACGTATGCATCTACCAAACCGCCTTCGATCTCCTGCGCCAGGGCAAACAGGTGGCCGTGGCGGTGGACGCGGTCGGTTCCTGTTCGGCCACCGACCGGGAAATCGGGCTCAAACGCATGTCCGAGATCGGGGTTCAGAGCATGGGCGTGCAGATGCTGATGTTCGAGATCCTCAAGCAGGCCGGCACCGACCAGTTCAAGAAGGTCGCTCCCCTCCTTAAAGAGTAGGGGCGCCCCCCGGTGTGGGGGGCCGGCGGCGGCGCGAGAGGGGGGGGGTGGCGGGGTGGGGTGGGGGGGGGGGGGGGGGGG
>CBDURF010000181.1:0-6809 GCA_965369705.1 uncultured bacterium | reverse complement strand
ATGCGGGCGATCAGGTCGATACCCTCGTCTTCGCAGTAACGGATCACACCGTCGTCCCCGATTCCGAAGCGGTTGAGAACAACAGAGAACTTCTTGCCCAGTTGCCTGACGGTTTCGACGGCCAGCTTCAGATCGTGCAGTCCGAACGGCGTCGGCTCGGTCACGAGGATGACCAGGTCGGCATCCTTGGTGGCCTCGATCACGGGACAGGACGTGCCCGGCGGGGAATCCAGGATCTTGACGACGTCCACCGGGAACCCGGCGGCGATATAGTCCAGGGTCTGGCTGATCAGCGGGACGGCCTGTTCCTCCCCGATCATCAGCTTGCTTTCGATGAAATCGAGAGTCCCGGCACGGAAGTGTTTCAATTCGCCCATCGGTTTGGGTCTCATGGGCAGCGAATCCGTGGGGCACAATTCCGAGCAGGCGTAACAACCGTGACAGAGCTCGGGAAAGACCATCACACTGTCGGGCAGGGACAGGATCGCGTTGAAGTTGCAGACGGCCTGACAGTTGCCGCAGTGGGAGCAGGTCTCGCCGTTCCACTCCGGGATCATCTTGTACTTGGTTTCCCGGTGGATAAGATCGCCCTGCACGAAAAGTCCGGAGTTGGGCTCCTCCACGTCCAGATCGCCCAGAACCACGGACCCGGTTTCCGCCATGTAGGTGGCGAGATTCGTGGCCAAGGTCGTCTTGCCGGTGCCGCCCTTGCCGCTGGCGATGGCGATTTTCACGTTTTCGGCCTGTTGAGCAGTTCTTCACGCACCATGGTTCGCCCACATTCGGGGCACTTCAGTTCGGTGCACTTGACGCCACGTTGGTGAGGAATCTTCTTGCCGCATCCCGCGCATACGCAGAAGCCGCCGGCTCCGAATCCTCCACCACTGTTCCGTCCACGGCCGCCGCCCGAAGAACCCATTCCGCCGCCGCGACCGCCGCCGCCACCCATTCCTCTACCACCAGGCATGACGCCTCCGTTTCCTTTGTTGTTGTTGTTGGGAACTCCAGGTTCTAGTCTTCGTCCTTGGACCCGGCGATCCGTTCCTCGAGGATCTTGATCTGTTTCTTCAGTGCCGCCAGTTCCTCGGCTGGATCGGGTCGGCGGTCGCCCGGATCGTAGGTCGGATCAACATCGAATCCCGGTGCGGGATACTGTTGGTATTCCCAACCACGACCGAAGCCCCGACCTCTTCCAAATCCGAATCCCGGCCCGAATCCCATCCTGCCGCGCTGCCCGAAACCATATCCCCGGCCGTAACCGGCTCCGCCCCGCGGGGGAGCGTCCGACATGAATCCCGGCGCATCGTACCCGGCGCAGTAACCCAATCCACGGCCGGTCATGGGGCCCATTCCGTTGGGGCCTCTTTTGTCTCCTCTTGGCATTTCTCTACCTCCTATGACGATGATGGTGTCTATGACAGCAGTTCCCGTGACCATGCCCTCCGGCCAGATCGATGAGATTCGATGAGCCGCAGTTGGGGCATCGATCAAGGTCTGTGTCAAAGGTTGTATTGAACATATGTCCGCAACTTTCGCAACGGATCAGATTTTTCTGGAAATGGATGTCGCCTCCATCGATCCGCAGATGTCTGCCTTCTATCAAAAACAGGGCGATCTTATATCGGGCTTTTTCCACCAGGCGGGAAAACGTCGACCGCGAAATTTCCATCTGTTCCGCGGATTCCGTATGATCCAAGCCTAAATGGTCGGCCAAACGAATCGCTTCGAATTCATCCAGAGCCAATTCCAACGGGCCCAGATCACTTGCCCTGATTCCGGCCGGTTTGAAGTCGGAAAACAAAGGCGGACGCTGGACGGATCGCTTTTTCTTGGGTCTTGGCATCCAGATTCTCCTTCAGTTATGACTCAAGTAACGCACATATGTGCATATTGTCAAGTTATTTCATGAGCTTAAATATTTTGTTTCTGATGAGGAATTTCCCCCAAAAACCCGCCGGCGGGTCACTTTTCCCCATCTCTTTATTCTACAAAGAATTGCCACGGCCAATGTTCCTCTGGAATTCAAATAGCCAGGCAAACTAGTAATTTCAGAGGTACAACAAAAAAGTGCCCCGGGGGCACTTTTTTAGTTAGGTGGTTTATTTTCAACAAACTATGATTCGAAATATTCCTGTCTGATTATTTTGACAACAAGAATTCCGTCCCACCCCTCCGGCTAGAACGCATATTGCCACTGCAGGATCCAGGTGTCGTCCGTATGGCCGCCGAGCCCGTTGAATGGCTGGGCCGAGCCTTTCTTGTCGCCGGCGACCAGAACGTAGTTCAGCTGGATCCGGTGCCTCTGGAGTAGATACGGATCACCAAGCTTCAGGGGCTCCAGGAAAAAGTTCACACCGAAGTAGATGTTCGCCAGGGAAGTTTCCACGTCCGCTTTCTCGGCGTTCGCCGAATAGGCCTTGATCACGCCTTCAACGGTGGGCGCCACCATGTAACCGGCCATGAACGTGAAGGTGGACTGATCCCAGCCATCGACGCCCCGGATATTCTGTCCGTAGAGGTATTCCGCCTTGAAATTGAGTTTTTTATCCATCAACAGGGAATTGATGCCCGATGTGAACACCGAGTAATCCTCCGCAAAGATAATCCCATTCGTATCGGGAGCGGCGGCGCCAGCATGTTCGGAGACCCCGTATGAAACTTCGACATGGAGCGGCCAACCACGATCGAAGTGCAGCCGGCCTGCATAGGCCAGGGCGTCTCCCTTGAGGCTTTCGTCCCAGACGACCGCGTCACTGCGACCGGCCGGATTGAAGACGCCGACATCGTAACCGAAGCCATACCCTCCGTGCTGCTCGTGGCCGACCTCGATTCCGGTCATGTGGTGGGGGCTGTCGCCACCGCCGATCTGCCGTCCGCTCACCAGGATTCCCATGTCGCGCTCCAGCACGAGTCCCTTGTCCAGGTGGTTCCTTTCGGCAATATCAAGGTTGAAGCTGTGGGTCGTGAAGGTCATGCCGCTCGGCGTCTTGATCATGCCCAAACGCACGAAAGCCGCGTCGCTGAAACGATAACCCACGAAGGCGTCCTTGATCATCTTGGGCAACCCGGCATCCTTCTTGTCCGGGGGCTGGTTGAAGTCGACCAGAAGAAAACCGACCACGTTCTTGTGGAAATACGCGGTTCCCAGGCGGATTCTCTGGGCCTGAAAATACAGACCTTCGTTTCCGTTGCTTTGGTTTCGGGTACGTATGTCAAGCTGGGAAAACCCGAAGAGTTTCACCGTGTAATCGCTTTCCCCGGCTTCTTGGTACAGGGAAACCGCGGCAGGGGAATGAGCGACGAATCCGGTCGTCGCCATGAGCAGGACCATCAGTCCCGGAAACAGTTTTTTCACTGTCTTCTCCTTCCAAGGCAAACTCCATGTTCGGTCAGGTCAATTCGCGATCCAGTTTCGTCAGGATCTTTTCCGCGGCCATCACCATGAGATTCGCGGCGGGGAAGTAGGACTGATAGGGTTGAGCCGCATAGCTCAACGTCGTCAACTCAGATACCTCGGTCTCTTTCTGGATGGCGAATGTCAGCAGATCGATCTTGTCGGTTACCGGTTCTTCGCTGGTGATTTGAGCGCCGATGATCTTCTGCGTTGACCGATCCGCGACCAGCTTCAGGCGAAGCTTCTTGGCCCCGGGCATGATCGGGAACTTCGATGTCATTTCACTGTCGCCCGTGACGACATCGATCCCCGCCTGACGGGCGTTTCGCTCGGACATCCCCGTCCCGCCGATGAAGTACTTGCCGATCTTCGTCGCGGCGCCGTTGTAGTAGCCCTTGTAGCGGCGGTCCTGGCCGAGAAGGTTGAAGCCGAGGACCTTGGACATCGGTACGGCGTTGGTCGCCAATTTTCCCGAGATGACCTCGCCCGTGATCCCGCTGGTGAATTGAATGCAGTCGCCGACGGCGTACACGTCCGGGACGGATGTTTCCATCTTGTCGTTGACCACGATGCCGTCGCGCCCGGTTTCCACCCGGCTGCCTTCGACCAGGGAGATCACCGGCCTCATTCCCGCCGCGAAAACGACGATGCCCGGGCATTCATCAGCCCCGGCCTTCTCGCCCCTGTCGAAATGAATCGTGTCGCCGTTCTCGAGAAGAACGTCGGTGACGAAACCCTCGCCTTTCACCTCGATCACCTTTGAGCCCAGATGCATGGTGAGGCCGGAAGCTTCCAATTCGGCCTGCGCCTCCTGGACCATTTCCGGGTCGGCCATGTTGGGCATGATCGAATCGAACATGTCGACCAGGTGCACATCCAGCCCCTTGTGACCGAGGGCCTGGGCCAATTCCACGCCGATGGCGCCTGCCCCGACAACCACCGCGCCGGTCGCGCCGTTCTCGACCATGCGGTTGATGGCCCGCATGTCGTCTTCCGTCTTGAAGCCCAACACACCATCCAGCTCGACCCCGGGGATCGGCGGTATGAACGGAACGGCGCCGGTGGCGAGGATGATCTTGTCGTATCCGATCTCGGTGGAATCATCGAGCCCGACGACCTTGTTCTCGAAGTCGATCTTTCGGGCGGCGGAACGAATGAGTTCCGCTCCGGCATCGATCACGAGTTCATCCTTCTTGAAGGTCTTTTCGATGGGCAGGATCCCCTCGACCACATAGGGCATGGCGCAGTAGACCATGCTGAAATTCTCGGGACGCACAACCGCCATGTTTTTTTTCTTGCCCAATATTTTCGCGAGCGTTATGCCCGCGGGGCCTCCGCCGATAACGACGACCTGGTAGCGATTCATGGAAATCCTTCCTTACGGGTATTCAAGGAGGTGATCAAACACGGGGAGGAAGATCGATCAGATCCGGGTGTTGACCACGATAGACAATAAAAACCTAATACAATTGATTTTGAAATCAATCTCATTCAGGCTTCAGGAAATCAAATATTGAAATTGCCTGATCGATGTTTAACCTATTTAAATACTGGGTAATACCGACTTAGACCCGGGATCTGTTTGCAGGATGAAACCTCATCCCGACTTATCTGATCCGATGAATATGACCGTCGAGATGCCGGGTTAGTGTGCCGGCCCCGCGGGTCCGGCCTGCGTCGCCCAGTCGGGGACGGAGCCCAGGTCGATGCCCAACAAAATGGGTCCCAGGGTGTAGAACAGGGTGGCGATCACCAGCACGCCCACGAAGTTGATGAGGATGCCGGCCCGGGCCATTTCGTGGATGCGGATTCGTCCGGAGCCGAAGACGATGGCGTTGGGCGGTGTGGCGACCGGCATCATGAAGGCGCAGCTGGCCGACAGGGTGGCCGGTATCATCAACAGCAGCGGATTGACCTGAAGGTCCACCGCCAGCGAGGCGAGGATGGGTAGGATCATCTGGGTGGTTGCGGTGTTGGAGGTCACCTCGGTCAGGAAGGTCAGGATCAGGCAGACCAGTCCGACCATCACCAGCGGAGGCACACCGGCAAGCGCGCCGAAACTGTTTCCGATCTGGTCGGACAGGCCGCTGACCTGGAATCCCTCGGCCAGCGCGAATCCACCACCGAAGAGCAGGACGATTCCCCAGGGCAGTCTCATGATCCCGTCCGCGTCCATGATGGCGGGGCTGTCCGCTTTGTCGCTGCGGGTGGGAATCAAAAAAAGCAGCAGGGCCATGAACAGGGCGACGGTTCCGTCATCCATCATTTCGGGATGCGGCATGAGTTGCGACCACCCTGGAATCGTCACCGAGCCCAGGTGCAAAGGACTCCGAAACACCCAGAGCAGGGCCGTCAGTGAAAAGATCGCCAGCACGATTCGCTCCTCGTAACTGGGCGGACCCAACGCCGCGTATTCCCGGTCGACGATGGCGCGGTCCAGCGTCAAGTGTCCGGGCACCCTGAAAAAGATCCGGGTCAGCAACAGCCAGACCAAGACCAGCATCACGGTCGCGATAGGCAACCCCATGACAAACCAGGCGCCGAAGGCGATGGGCTCGGCCTGGGGGAAGGAAATCTCGAAAATGCGGGCAAAGGCCAGGTTGGGCGGTGTCCCGACCAGGGTCGCCATGCCGCCGATGCTGCAGGAATAAGCGATCCCCAGCATCAGGCCCAGGGTGAAATTGTGGGTTTCGCTGCGCTCGAAGCGCGACTCCATCTGCAGGACGATGGCCATGCCGATGGGCACCATCATGATGGCCGTCGCCGTGTTGGAGATCCACATGGAAAGGAATGCCCCGGCGATCATGAAACCCAGGATGATGCGCGAAGGCCCGCCGCCGACCCGCCGGATGATGAACAGGGCGATACGCTTGTGCAGACCCCATTTCTCCATGGCCAGGGCGATCAGAAAGCCGCCCAGAAAAAGAAAGATGGTGCTGTTGATGTAGATCGGCGCCGTCGTCCTGCCGTCGAGAATGCCCAGCAGCGGGTACAGGACCATGGGCAGCAGGGCGGTCGCGTACAGGGGAATGGCGTCGGTGATCCACCACACGGCCATGAGAACAGCCACGGCGGCCATGCGAGTGGTCGGCGGATTGTCCGGAGCGAGATCCAGAAAGAGGATTGCCGTCAGGAACAGGAACGGTCCCAGGATCAGGCCCGTTTTCTGCATCCGGTTTCGCCGGGGGAGCAATGCCTTGTCGGTCATGGACAGAACCCCGATCGGGAATGGAATCCAGAAAACAGCTGGCGGTTGTGGGAGACTATATTCAATTCCGCCATTCGCCAAGACTCCGATTGGATGATGCCGGGAAAACCCTTTCCATTCTTGTAAGGATTGTCCTTTTTTTTCCTTGTCTTAGGTTGTGCCTCCGAAATTGTGTTTGGTCGATTTGGACCATCAGGTTGGATTTCA
>CBDURF010000180.1:0-6813 GCA_965369705.1 uncultured bacterium | reverse complement strand
TGGTGGCCGGCTAGGCGGCGCTGCGACAGGAGTGTTCCTCGATGGAACTGTTGAATGTTAACATCCCCAACTGGTCGGACCTGGGAAACTGGATTCCCGAGGCCGTGTTGTGCGTCGGCTTCCTGGTCGCCCTGCTCAGCGACCTGCTGGTCAAGGGCAGGAAACCGGCGGTGCCGTTCGTGATCTCGGTCTTCGCCCTGATCACCGCCGGTTCCTATGCGGTGGCCGCCCTGAACGATCCGGGTTTGGCGGCGGGCCTGCCCATCATGGGCGACCTGGTCGTGGTCGACGGGTTGGCGGCCTTCTTCCGCATCCTGTTCATCTTCACCGGCCTGGCCACGGTGCTGTTCGCCTGGACCAGCGAAGAGATCATGGGCCGCACCCGCGAGAACAAGGGCGAGTTCTACGCCCTGATCCTGTTTATGACCGCCGCGATGATGGTCATGGCCGAAGCGCGCGACATCCTGATGTTGTTCCTGTCCATGGAAGCGGTCGGCCTGGTGAGCTACGTGTTGGCCGGCTATATGCGAACCAGCCTGCGTTCGACCGAGGCCTCGTTGAAATACGTGCTCTTCGGCGCGGTCAGCACCGCCATCATGCTCTACGGCCTGTCGCTGCTGTACGGCATGACAGGGGCGATGGACTTCGCCGGCATCCGCGCGGCCCTGATTACCGGTCCGGTCAACGGTTTCGGTCTGCTGGTGGCCACGGTGCTGGTGATCGCCGGCATGAGCTACAAGATTGCCGCGGTGCCCTTCCACTACTGGTGCCCGGACATCTACGAAGGCGCGCCCACGCCCGTGAGCGCCATCTTCTCGGTGGGTCCCAAGGCCGCCGGTTTCGCCCTGATGATCCGCTTCTTCTACACCACACTGGCCGCCGGCCCGGACGCCGCCGCCAGCGTGGCCATCATCCACGTCATCAACTGGCCGCTGTTGATCGCCGCGATCTCGGCCGTGACGATGACCTACGGCAACCTGGTCGCGCTCAGACAGTCCAACGTCAAGCGCATGCTCGCCTACTCGAGCATCGCCCACGTGGGTTACGTCTTGATGGGCTTCGTGCTGCTGACGGACGCAGGTCTGCAGTCGATCCTGTTCTACCTGCTGGTCTACATGCTGATGAACCTGGGCGCCTTCTTCTACGTGGTCGCGATCAACAACCACCTCAAAAGCGAAGAGCTGGACGACTACGTGGGCCTGGGCTTCCGCGCGCCCTGGGCCGGCGTGATGATGGTGGTTTTCCTGGCCTCGCTGACGGGCATCCCGCCGTTCGCCGGGTTCATCGGGAAGTTCTATCTGTTCACCGCGGTGATGGACAAGGAATGGTTCTGGCTGGCGATCCTCGCCGCGCTGAACTCGGTCGTGGGGCTGTACTACTACTTCAAGGTCGTCAAGGCGATGTTCTTCACGAGGCCCGCCGAAGGCGCGGACACCTCGCCGCTGAAGCTGCACTGGTTGCAGTACACGGTGCTGGCCGTGCTGGCGATCCCGACCCTGATCCTGGGTCTGTACTGGGGCCAGTTCAAGGATCTGGCCGATCAGGCGATCATGGCGATGACCGTGGGGTTCTAGTTCTCACGATACACGCTGATGGAAATTCACCTCCGGGGCTCCGTGCTTCGGGGGTGTTTTCTCAGCGAGAACATTGAGTCACGTAACACGGTGTGGTGTATGGCGGTACGGGAAAAGGACCCGATTTTTCCATCCGGACTGACGAAAAATCAAAAAAACCAGTTGTTTTGTATAATGACATCCTGTATAATAACTGGAGTACTTGGAATCGGAGTCCACCCAATGACTTGCCAAGGAATGGGCTGATGAAAAGATCGATTCACCGCCCAGTATTTCAACTGGTTGGGGCGCTGTGTCTTCTGGCGGCGCCCCTTTCGGTATTGGCCCAGATTTCCGACGATTTCAGCCGCTTGGAGCTTGATCCGGCCACCTGGAACCATATCGATCCGGTCGGCGACTGCAGCTTCGATGTCCTCAACGGCTGGCTGGCCATCAGCATTCCCGCCGCCTCCGGACACGATCCGCGCCGTAACCTCGACCGCACGGTCCGTTTGATGCAGGACGTGACGGACGGCGATTTCGAGATCGAGGCCAAATTCCCGTCGATTCCAACCGAGGACTACCAGGTCCAGGGCCTGCTGGTGGAGACCGATCCGACGGATTTCCTCTTCCTTGACTACCACCGCACCGGGCCGGATCTGAAGGTTTCATGCGTCACCGTCACAAGCGGCTACAGCAAGATCCAGGGTGAATTCAGCATCACGCCGGGCGACGCCCTCTGGCTGCGGCTCAGCCGCTCGGAAAATGCGTGGCGAGGATTCCACTCCCAGGACGGCGAGATCTGGATCGAGGCCTTCGTCTTCGATCACGTGATGACCGCCTCGAGAGTGGGGGTGTTCGGCGGCAACGCGGGTGCACCCTACGCCGACTCGGACCTCGAGTTCGACAACCCGGTCATCGACAAGAGGCTCGACGGCCGGCCGGCCCCGGCCTTCGATGTGATGGTGGATTATTTCTTCGACACGGCCAATCCCATCGACCCCGAAGACGGTGATATCCAGAACGGCGTGCGCGTCACCGACGACCTGCAGGCCCTCTATTACTTCAGCGCGGGGGCGGGCGATGTCGTCTTCGATTATTCCACGGCCTGGCCCAAACTTGATCTGGTCGTTGCCGACACGAACACGGTGGTCTGGCTGCCCGGCGGCGGCCTCGAGCTGACCACGGCCTCGCTGATCTCTTCGCCGGGTCCCGCGGAAAAGATCATCAACGCCTGCGTGGCCGGCGATGAAATCACCATGGAGGCGTGGGTCGATCCGCTGACCATTAGCCAGTCGGGGCCGGCCCGCATCCTCACCGTGTCGAGCGATCCCAGCAACCGCAACGCGACGCTGGCCCACGGCCAGTGGGGCACGCTGCCTTCCACGGTGTTCGACGCGCGCCTGCGCACCACGGAGACCTCGCTCAACGGCCAGCCCGAAACTATTTCTCCGGCCGGCTCCTTGACCGGTGATCTGCAGCACGTCGTCTTCACCAGGGATGCCGCGGGCAACTCGCGCATCTACGTCGATGGCCTCGAAACCGTGACGGAAACCATCGGCGGCACCCTGGACAACTGGGACCCCTCCTACCGGATCGGCGTCGGCGCGGAGATGGACGGGACCCGTTTCTGGCTCGGGACGATCAACCTGGCGGCGGTGTACAGCCGGGCGCTCACGCCGCGTGACATCGAGATCAATTTCGGCGCCGGTCCCGGCGGAGGCATCCTGCCGGACATGGATCCGGTGATTTCCCTGATCGGCCTGCAGCCGGGCGAGGAATTCTCCTTCAATGGATCCATCAGTCTGGAAGCAACTGCCGGCGACGCCGACGGCGTGGTCACCCAGGTGGAGTTTTTCGCGGACGATGTGCTGCTTGCCGTCGACACCACGTCCCCCTACGCGTTTACCTGGACCAATCCTGCGGTGGGCAGCCACCAGATTCGCGCCGTGGCCACCGACGACCAGGGCAATCAGGCGACGTCGAGTGTCGTCCCGATCCTGGTGACGGTTCCGGTATCCTACCGGTCGGCTCTGTTCATTTCCGACGATTTTCACGACGCGGACCTCGGCCTGCCCTGGACGGTGACCGACGGCACGGCGGGCGCCGCGGT
The DNA here is from genome assembly GCA_965369705.1 of uncultured bacterium. Lineage (GTDB taxonomy): Bacteria > Krumholzibacteriota > Krumholzibacteriia > LZORAL124-64-63 > LZORAL124-64-63 > JAGLCY01. Next base: position 3,147 of record CBDURF010000180.1, on the reverse strand, counting down.
GAACCAAAGTGGGGGGCACGTGATCGTCGAGGTGCCGTCGGTGACTCAGGATCCCTGGACCACGGGCGCCCAGATGGTCTTCGCGCATCAACCCGAAGCCGACGGCGACATCGCCCTGGAGCTCAAGTTCGCCACGGTTGATTTCAATGGAGACGCCTTCGGGGGACTTCGCTGTGAGGGCACGAGCGGTGAAGTGCTGCAGCTGCTGGGCGAGCACACCGGCGGCAACTGGACCGTGAGCTGGGGCAGCTCCACCGGAGGAACTTTCAGCGATCTGGGCTCGGTGGCGGCGCCGGATGTCGTCGACGGCCTGTGGCTGCAGGTGCGGCGCCAGTCCGGCGGATGGACCTGCCTGTATTCCACCGACGGCTACTTCTGGCAGCAGGCCGCGACCCTGACCCGGGCCATGAACCTTGACCTGTGCGGCTGGGTAGCCGGGGGCCTTGATGCGGGCGCGGGCGCCCAGGCGGCGGCCTTCGACTACGCCTTCAATCTGGCCAGCCCGATCTATCCCGAGGACGGGGGCTCGGGCGGGGACTACACCGGACCGGTCATCGGCGACATCGCGGTGGTTCCCTACCTGGATCACGCCGAACTTTCGTGGCAGACCGACGAACCGGCCTTCTACCGGGTGGCCTACGGCCTGACCACGGGATATGAACTGGGCCTCTTGCAGGGCCCGACCTTCCTGACCAACCACGCGGTGGACATCACCGGGCTCAATCCGGGGGGTCACTACCACTTCCAGGTCACCTGCGTGGACACCGCCGGCAATTTCTCATCCACCCCGGATTTGATGATCCACACTGATTTGGAAGCTGTTCTTGCGGCCGGCCCCGGCCCGGGGGACGTCTACCGCGAGACCCGCCAATCCATCTACGCCGGCGACGACTGGCGTGTCACCGACCCGGACGCCCTCAACCCGGGCGCCTGGGCCTTTTTGCCGAACCCCGTGTTGAATATCGAGGTGCCGGACCTGACCGGCGCGGTCCGGGTCGAGATGATCATCGACCGTTGGGGCGGCCATCCCGGCACGTCGAACAAGATGATCCGCCTGGGCGGCGCGTCGTGGCTACACCTGCCCGAACTGGCGGCGATCCCTTCGTCGAGTCCCGAGTGCTTCATGTACGAGGACAACCTGATGCTCGACATCCCCCTTGACCAGTTGCAGACGGGTACGGTCACGCTGGAGGGCACGGCCGACGAGCAGATCTGCAACAGCTTCAACTGGGGGCAGTGGGGGTGGTACGGAGTGGTGATGCGGGTCTATTACGACGGTTCGGTGGCCCATCCGACCGGCAGCATCCTGAGTCCGGCGGCCGGCGACACGATCGTCGACGCGGTCGACATCACCGTCGACGCCGGCGCGACCGGCACGGTGGAAGAGGTCCAGGTTCTGGCCTATTACGAAGGCCACGACACCGACGGCGACGGGGTGTTCGCCGAGTGGCACCGAGAATACTACCGGCCCAAGAACGCGACCACGATCTCCATCGGCGGCATCGTAGGCACGATGACGGTCGCGCCGTACGAGGTGAACTGGGACGTGGATTGGATCCCGGACCAGCAGCCGGGTGCGGTGAAACTGCAGGGCAGGATCCTGGACGATACCGGCATGTGGTACGTCACCGAGTTCATCGAGGACCTTTCGCTGCGGCACAGTGACGGCGTGGTGAAGATGTACCCCATGGACAGTCTGCCCATAGCCTTCTGGGTGCGCGACGGCCGCTCCAAGACCGCCGAGTTCACCATCCCGGCGGAAGACGACCTGACCACCGCCACCAGCGCCCGCATGATGGTCGGCACCTGGAACGGCGACGACACGGGCAAGATCGACATCAACGGCCTGTGGCAGGCGATCAATTTCGGGGCCGTCCATCACTATTCGCTGGATGAGTTCTCGCTGCCGGTTTCGGTCCTGGGCCAGGGGGTCAACACGCTCACGATTTCGGCCACCACGCCCGACCACGGCATGGAGGTGCTGTGGCCGGGACCGATGTTCTTCGTGCGGTATGGGTCGGCCGCGGCTGCCGCCGCGACCCCGGCGGCCGCGACCGGCGATGTCGACGGCGACGGCGCGGTGAACCTGGCCGACGCGCGGCTGGTGCTTGAGCACTGGATAGGCGGGGCCCGACTTTCACCCGCGCAGGTTGCGGCAGGCGATCTGTCGGGCGACGGTCTGCTGGATCCATGGGATGCCGCATTGATCACTGGAGCCGCCGCAGGAAAGACGGATCTCACGGCACCGGTCGCTTCTCCGGAGCCGACCGCCGCCTGGGGTGAGACCCAAGGTCGGTATGGCCGCCTGACCTTGCCGCTGGAGGTGGCCGGCGGGTCGGCGCGTTCACTGTGGCTTGAAGTGACGGCGCCGGGCATCGAGGACCTGGTCGAAAGCGTCACCTCGGACCTGGCCGAAGCGGGTCTGTTCCAGTGGAAGGCGTCCGGCAACAAGCTGCGGGTCGCGTTTGCGGGGCCCACGCCGGTCGAACTTTCAGACCATCTGCTTGAGATCGTGATGAACACCTCGGGCGGCAAATCCGGCGGTGCTTTGCGCGCGAGCCTGGCGATCGACGGTGGCGACGCCTTCGATCTTCAGGACACCGACCTGACCAGTGTCCCGGTCCGATTCAGCCTGGACGACAACTACCCCAATCCGTTCAACCCGATCACGAAGATCTCCTTCGAGCTGCCGGTGTCCAGCCGGGTGATGCTGCGTATCTATGATGTCCGCGGGAATCAAATCCGCACCCTCGTGTCGGGCGTGATGCCTTTCGGTTCCCACACCGTCACCTGGAACGGGACCGACGACCGGGGCCGCGCGGCGCCGAGCGGAGTCTATTTCTACAGGATCGAGGCTGAAGGGTTTGCCGCCACGCATAAGATGATGTTATTGAAATAGTCCGCGTCTCTTTTTGATTTTCTTTCCATCCGGTCGCCAAGCCCAGCGAGGGTTGGCGGCCGGTTTTTGATGTCAAAAGGAACATTAAACGCTGCAAGTCTTTGTTGAATATGGCGATGGGCGAAAACGACCCGCCGGCGGGTTTTCTATTTCAACTTGGATATTTTCCGCCCTCCAATCCACATACGTGAGGGAAAATTATCGGCCTTCAAAATACTAAGCCATTAATTTTCAATGAGTTATCCATG
>CBDURF010000179.1:0-6817 GCA_965369705.1 uncultured bacterium | reverse complement strand
GGTATGACCACTTATTCCGATACCGGCCTGACCCCTGCGACAACCTACTGGTACCGGGTATTTGCATTCAATTCCGCCGGGGACTCTGAACCGGGAGGACCTGTTTCCGTAACCACGGACGACGTCCCACCCGCAGCGCCAACCGATCTGGTGGCAACGTCAGGCGACCGCTCTATCCATCTGAGTTGGACCGACAATGCTGACAATGAGGATGGTTTTTCAATCGAGCGCAGCAGCAGCAGTGGCGGACCGTTTTTCCAGATAGGCACCGTTGCCAATTACCCACAGTACAGCGACTTCGGACTGTCACCAGGTGCGACCTATTGGTACCAGGTTCGGGCCTACAACGCCGCGGGCAATTCCAGTTACGCGGGCCCGGTTTCCGAAACAGCAAACAGTGATTGCCTGGCGCTTGTTGGCTCTTATGATACCCCAGGTGAAGCTTGGTGTGTTGATCATGTGTTACATAGCCAAATTGTCTGTGTTGCAGATGGGCTTTCGGGGATCCAGATGATCAACGTCGTGGATCCTTCCACTCCCATTTTAATAGGCTCGTATGACACGCCCGATTTCGCACGGGGCGTGGCAATTGTTGATAACTACGCATATGTGGCAGATGAATATTCAGGGTTGTTGGTGCTCAATGTTTCTGACCCTTCCGCCCCCGGTTTGGTTACCACGGTGGCCACACCCGATCGCGCTTTCGCTGTGTTTGGATCGGGGAATGGATACGTCTATGTGGCTGCCGTAAGTGCTGGCCTGTTGATCGTCAATATCCAAGATCCTGAACTTCCCTTCATTGAAGGCTCGTTTGATACAAGTGGTGAATCTTGGGGAGTGTGCGTGGCTGGTAATCTTGCCTACATTGCGGATGGGCACTCCATGGAGCAGAACGGGGGGTTGAAAATTGTCAACATCAGCAACCCTGTGGGGCCAACTCTTGAGGGCTCGGTGAAAACACCTGGAGACGCCAGCGGGGTCGCCCTTTCATGGAACCATGCTTTTGTTGCAGATGGACCGGCTGGGCTGCAAATAATCGATATTCAGAATCCCTCCCTGCCTGTTATTGTTTCCAGTGTTGCGACAGGAAGTGCAAGTTATGCATTGGGCCATGTAGTCGATTACGCCTTTGTGGCCGATAGAATTTCAGGAATTCATGTAGTAGATATCCGAAATCCTGAAATCCCGGTTCTTATGCCACCAGCCGGAACGGATGGTGAGGCAAATTGGGTTCTATGGGCAGCCGACCTTACCTATGTGGCTGATGGTTCTAGAGGCCTGAGAATCATCGATACTTCTTGCTATTCGTACACATTGAAGTCCGGGTCCGCGGGCAAAGTCCCTTAGCGGAAACCCCGTCGTTTGGGGTGCTTCAGTGTTTTCCGGAGCCACCTTCCTGTTGGGGGGTGGCTTCTTTCATGCTCGGCCCCGCAGCCGGAAATTCCTAGTAATACAACGCCTTGATTTCCCCCCAGGACACTTCCGTAACCGGCACCTGGTCCTCGTCGATGATTGTCTCGATCATGCCGGTGATCGCGCTCAGATCAAATCCGATCGAGGCGTACCGGATGACCAGATTCCGGTCCAGCACCACGTTGTAGGGGATCCCGGCGGCCTGGGGGAACTGGTCGAACAGCGTCCAATCAGGCGCCATCCAGATCGGATAGGTCACGCCCTGGGCCGCGGCCCAGCCCTGGACCAGCGGGGGCAGTTCCTGGATATCCAGGGCGATCACCGTCACCCCGTCGTCCCGGTAAACCTGCCAGACATCGTTTTCCAGATGGCCGGCCTCCTCGTTGCATCCCGGACACCAGGTGGTGAAGAAGTTCAACACGATGATCTCGCCCAGATGGTCGTGAAGGGACACCTCGGCCCCCGTCAGGTCGGGCAGGGTGAAGTCCTCGACCGTGTCGCCGAGTTCGTAGCCAGCGGCGGAACCAACTGCGGATCCCGCCAGGACAAGCAGAACTGCCGTCAGGATGAATCTGGTGAATGTCATTTCCGCCCTCCCATGAGCCTCAACGCAACAGGGTCAACTTGCTGATGGCCGAAAATCCTCCCGCCCGGATCCGCGCCAGGTAAAGTCCGGAGGAAAGCGCGCGGCCCTGGTCGTCGGTCCCGTCCCAGGCCACCACACCAGGTCCCTCTTCGTACGGCTGCCCCTGGATCAACCGACGCACCAGGTGGCCGCGCGCATCGTGGATATCAAGATCGACTCGTCCGGAGCGGGGCAACCGGAAATGGATCTCCGTGCGAGGATTGAAGGGATTGGGCCGCGCTTCGAGCCTCAGATCATCAACCGCGCTCGGAATTTCTCCCACCGGCGCGGGGTGGAGCAGCAGTTGGTCGATGACCGCGACCATCTCGTCGGGGTCGTACTCGGTGTTGAAGTAGGCCACGCGTCCGACCTGGTCGATCACGTAATCCAGCGGAAACGGCGAGGTGGCCCCTGCCTGCCGGTACATTGTGTAGGTAGGATACGTATCCACCAGGACGGGAAAACTGACCTGGAAAGCGTCCAGGAAGATCTGCAGATTAGGATCGCTGCCCCCGGCGGTGTAAAGCCCCAGCACCACCACATCCGTATCGCTGTACTGCTGCCGGATGGTCGACTCGAGGTCCGAAAACTCCGGACCGCACACGGGTCACCAGTTGGCGAAAAACGCCATGACCACCACCCGTCCCCGGTAGTTGGACAGCGAATACCTGATGTTGTCGGGGTCGAAATGAGTGAAGTCGGGGGCGACCTTGCCGACGGTCAGCACCTGCGGATCGTCGTCGGCCTGGACCGGGAAAGACAGCGAGCCCTCGTCCGTGTCGTCGGAAGTGATCTTGATGAAGGTGGCGTCGTAACCGGGGGCGGCGTGGAAAAACCGCACGCCCACGTCCCGTGTGCCGCCGGCGGGAATGGTGAAGGGTCCGGGATCCAGAACGGTGAAGTGGGCCCCGAAATCCTCGACCAAGGTCACGCCCACCGGTCCGCCGCCGGTGTTGCCGATGGTGAACGTCGTGTCGACCGTGGCCAAGACCGGAACATTGCCGAAGTCGAGGGATTCGATGGTCACGTGAATGTCGCCCCGCGTGGTGGGCCCGGGGGTGTAGAGGCGCAGTCGCGACCAGTCGGCCACGGCCACCAGATCGGGCCGGGCGTCCAGGCCCATGGCCCGCACGGGGGTGTCTTCGCCGCCGACGGGTGTCGGCAAAGCGGGGTTGCTGATGTCGAACACCTCCACATCGTCCCAGTCGGCGACGTAGACGAGTGTTCCGGCGATGGCCGCGGTGATGGCCAGACCCGAGGTGTTGGCCGAACCGACCAGGATGGGGGCCGCGGGATTGCTCACGTCGAAAACGTCGATACCGGCGCTGCCGGTGCAGACCACGGCCACATCGCCGCTGACCTCGATGTCCACCGCGGAGCCGGAGGTCGGAACGCCGGCCACCAGCACGGGCAGGTGGGGATCGGCAATGTTCACGACCGCCAGGCCGCCGGCTCCATCGGCTACGAAGGCGTACTGGCCGGAAATCTCCACGTCCCACGAATTGACCAGTCCAGCCACTTCGGCCGCGGTGACCGGCGCCAGGGGATTGGTGATGTCGACGATTTCGAGCCCATGGTCATGACGGCAGGCGTAGATGTAATCGCCCTGCATGGCGGCTCCCTCGTACGAATACCCGACGGTACCGTGCAGGGCCAGCAAATGGGGCGTCCTCGGGTTGGCGACGTCCAGGATCGCCAGCAGATCCTCGCGCGCTCCGCCGCAGGCTAGGTCCCCGTTCACCGCCCCCCGGTAATACCTGTTGTAGGGATGACCGTCCGGTTCGTAACGGCCCAGCTCGAAGGGCAGGTCCGGATTGCTGATGTCGAAAATGGCCAGGCCGCCCACACCGAAGACGTAGGCCAGGTCCCCGACCATCTCCACGTCCTGAAGTTCGGCGAACCAGTTCGGCGTGTATTGGCCGGCATCTTCCAGCAGATCATCCTGGTCGATGGGAATCTGGGCCGCGCCCGAACCGGCGGCCAGGAACACCGCGAGGCCGAGAGCGAGGGAATATCGGATTGGCAAACCGACCATGGATCGTCCTCCGTTTGATCGTCTTGTACGTGTCCTTTTGGGGCTTGAATTGAGTATATGAAGGTTCCCCGGAGCTGCCAGAGGGCCCCCGGGGGTTTTCCGATGGACATCCACCGTGCCTGTTGGGACGCCCTTGAGTATGCTTGGGCAAAATGATACTCTGGCTGCCGAGAGAAGGTTGCCGCCTATCTGGATACACAGACCTGCATTAGTCACGCTGGAAGCACAAGCGAAAACGATGGAGGCCTTCATGCTGAGAAAAATCTTTCCGATAATCATGGCGCTCACCGTTCCCCTTCTTTGCCTCCTGGCTGCCGTCGTGTTGGCCTCATCGTCTTCACCGGACGAGCAACCGGTACCCCCGCGGGCCCACCCCACCCTCTTCGACCAAGTCGAGGAGTTCCGACTGGACAACGGCATGCTCTTTCTGCTGCTGCCCCGTCACGACGTACCCATGATCTCGGGCTCCATCGTCGTCAAGGTCGGCAATGTCGACAACCCGGCCGGGGCCACGGGGCTGGCTCACATGTTCGAACACATGGCGTTCAAGGGAACTGATCATATCGGTACCCGCGACGCGGCCGGCGAGAAGGCCGTCGGCGACAGCATCACTGTTGCCGGTGTGGAGTTGTCGGACTTGCTGCGCGATGGCGCCCCTGCGGACTCGGTCCGGATTGCAGAACTGCGCAGCGAACTCGGTCGCCTGGGGGAACGTGAAGCGGAGTTCGTGATACCCATGGAATTTCCGCGGATCTACGACGGGTACACGTACGATTTCAACGCCTACACCAACCAGGACTTCACCGTCTACCAGGCCACCTTGCCGGCGAACAGCCTGGAAGTATGGATGCTGATGGAGAGCGAACGCCTGCAGAACCCCGTCTTCCGCGAATTCTACGCCGAGCTTGAAGTAGTCAAGGAAGAACGACGCCAGCATTTCGACGACAACCCGGAGGGCATGGCCCGGGAACTACTGAAATCCCTCGCCTTCGGTAAACATCCTTATCGGTATCCGACCATCGGCTATATGAAGGACCTGGAGACACTCAACCCGCGGCAGATCGACGCTTTCTGGCGGGAATTCTACGTACCGGTCAACATGGTGGCCGCACTGGTCGGAGATTTCGATCCCGACGAAGCCAGGATGTTGATCGAAAACTACTTCGGGGATATGCCCTCGCGTCCGATTCCGGCCGGCCCCGGCACGCCCGAGCCGGAACAGAAGGAACAGGAACGCGCCACTCATCGTCAGGGAGCGGAACGCAGGTTGCTGATGGCCTTCCCGGGGTTTGCACCGAATGATCCACGCCGGCCAGCCGCCGACCTGCTGTCCAGCGTGTTGTCACGCGATAAAACGAGTCGGTTGGACCGACGGCTGGATTTCGAGGAGGGCGTGGCGCGCGCCATCTATACTTCCGCGACGGGCGGTTATCAGCGCTACCCCGGCCTGTTCACCATCACCGTAGACCTCATGGCGGACGCCACAAACCAGGTTGTCGAGGACTTGATCTGGCAAGAGCTCGAAAAATTGCAGACCGAACCCGTCAAGCAAAAGAAGCTGGACGAGATCCGGGCCTCTTATCGCAAAGGCTTCATCTTTCAACTGCAGAAGAACAGCGACCTCGTGGAGGTGCTGGCCATGGCCCAGGTATCACAAGGCGACTGGCGGCGGGCGTATCGACGTTTCAACGATCATGACCTGGTGACCGTGGAGGAAATCACCAGCCTGGCCCGCGAATTGTTCGTACGCGACAAGGCCTCGGTGGTCTACCTGGAGCCCGAAGTTCCGGAATTGCCGATCGACCAGACGGAAGGAGGCCGGCCATGAAAACGATCCATCTGACAATCATGCTGATATTGATCGCTGTCCAGGGCGGAGCAGCGGATGCGCCGACGGACACGCCTCGCCGTCCTGGTGAACTTACGCTGCCGGACCTGGCCTTCGAAATGCCCGCAGCCTCGGAAACACGCCTATCCAACGGCATCAGGGTGCTGCTCTTCGAGAATCACGACCTGCCGTTGATCAATCTCTCCGCCTACGTGACCATGGGCGAGCGTTATCTCCCTCCGGAGCGGCACACCGCCTGCCGGGTCCTGGGCCGGATCTGGGACGAGGGTGGAATCGGTGATCTCACGCCGGAAGAGGTCGATTCAAAGGTGGCCTCTCTGGGTATGTCCCTGACCGCCGGAGTCGGCCATGCCCGGTCATACGTTCAGGCCTCCATGGTTCGCGAGGATCTTGCCGAGGGCGCCCTGCTTTGGCGTGATCTGCTTTTGCGCCCTCGCTTTTCCGCAGAGCGCCTTGAGAGGGCCAAGGCCCGCCTGCTCAAGGATGTCCAGGGGATCAACGATGATCCCGGCCGCCTGGCCAAGACATGGTTTCTGCGCCTGTTGTCGGGTGAGGATTCTCCCGAGGGACACGTTCAGACGCGTGAGGAGATCGAGGCCGTTCACAGGGAGGACGTCCGGTCCCTGTATGAATTGTTCGTGCGCCCGGAGCGGACGGTCGTGGGGGTCAGCGGAGACATCACAATGACCGAAGCGGTCACCCTGCTGGAATCATTGCTTGGCGACTGGCGGAGCGAGGGCGAGACGAATCCCCCGGAGCCATACGTCTGGGAGCGCGCCCCGCGACCGGGCGTGTATCTGTTGCCCGGCGACTACGAGCAATGCCACCTGCGCATGGGACGCGGCCTGCCGGAGTTGACGGACATATCGGCGGATTATCCCGAGGTGAGGTTGCT
>CBDURF010000178.1:0-6846 GCA_965369705.1 uncultured bacterium | reverse complement strand
CCCAGAAACAGTCCCGAACCCAGCTTTTCGTGGATCAGGCAGGTGTTCTTGCCCAGGAAACCCAAACCCGCCAGCCAGGCGAATTCACGCTCCAGGTAGGGTCCCGTGTCTGTGGCGGGAAAGGCCTGCAGACCGGGAATGGCCTCCCCCAATCCGGCCAGCACGGTCTTGATGTCCTTCAGCAGAACATCATGGTAGTCCAGGCCCCGGGCGTAACGGGCCACCCGGTCGGTCCAGGGCGGATCGTCAGATTTCCCGGCGGGGCCGCCGGAGGCAGGCGCGGGGTCAGCGGCCGGCCACCCCGCGGAATAACGCTGGGCAAAGATCAGCACCGATCTCGCCCAGGGGTTCTTCAGGGTGGGATCGACGCGGCCGGCAGGATCGCGGGTGAGATACTCCAGGCCCGCGTGCCGGTCCTCCGCCAGCCAGTCGAACCAGCGGTCGGCGTGCGGAAGTTCGCAGGGCAGAGAAACCGCCCCGGCCAGATCAATGGCGCTTCCCGGACACAGACGGTCCAGGTGGGCGGCCAGCTCAGCGGCGGCCACCCTGACCGTTTCGATTGCGTTCCCGTCACGGACCACGACAACCTCAATCCTGGGGGTGCGCCTTGATCCATTTGTCGTAGACAGAGAGAAGGACCACCGAGACCATGGCCAAGCCGGCGAAGATCACCCACATGACGTCCGGATTGTCCACCCCCCCGCGCTCGACCGGGCCGAAGTGCTCATACAGCTTACCACTCAGCAGACCACCGAACAGGTTGCCCAGCGCCACGCACCAGTAGAAATAGCCCATGTACATGCCCACCTTGTTCGGCGGCGCAATATTACCGGCGTATTCTTTTGACCGGGGACTGGCCAGCATCTCGCCGATAGAGAACACCAGCACGGCAATTACGATGACCCAGCCGCCCTGACCGATCAGGTAGAGCAGGAAACTGATGACCGTGATGAAGCTGCCCAGAATGATGCAGGTCAACGGCGCCAGTTTGCGCACCGAGTAGGCAATGGCCACCTGGCCCACGATTATGCCGAGGGCGTTGAGATTGATCAGATGTTCCGGTTTGACCTGACCGTGCTCCAGCACGGCGCGGCCCCACTCGGTGGTGTCCAGGCCCATGGACTGGGCCACGCCGGTGACCCAACCGGCGATTGGACCAAAGCTGTGGATCAGATCGCTGGTGTCCGCGTAGTCCCGTATGTACTCGGGCAAAGTCATGAAGATCTGGTTGAAGCTGGTCCAGAAGAAGGCCATCAGGAAAAGGAAAACCAGATACCGGCCCTCACCGACCTTCATGGGTTCAAGGAACCACGGGCGCGTGACATTTGGCGATCCCGCCAGGCCGCGGGTGGCGAAATCCCAGGCGAAGTTGAAGGTCAACCACACGACGGCCGCCGGCAGATAGACCTGGGGCTCAAGCCATTTCGACCCCATGACCAGCAGGAACAGAAGACCGACGATCAGCAGGAAGAACCGGCCGTTTCCCACCACACCGATCATGCCCCTGAAGACCTCGCCCAGGGAGCGGCGAGATTCGGCCTCCGCGTCGCGCGGCGGCTCCTTGTAAACGAGCATGGCGAACACGCCCATCAGCAGAATCCAGCCGGCGGAGCAATAGAATACATACTGCCAATCCCAGCCCCGGACGATGCCGGCCACGATCGGGCCCAGGAAACCACCGATGTTGACCATCATGTAGAAGATGCCGAAACCCATGCTGCCGGTCTTCTCGGTGGTGCTCTTGGCCACCGTCGAAATCACCACCGGCTTGAACATGCCGTGACCGATGGCGACCAGGAAGTAGACCGCCAAAAAGCCCCAGAAGCCGTTGGGAATGCCCAGCATCAAGTAGCCCGGAATCATCACCGCGCAGGAGGACAGGAACATGCGCTTGAAGCCGTAGCGGTCGGCCAGGGCGCCGAACACCGCAGGGAACAGATAAAGGAAAAAGGTGGCCAGCCCCTGGATGACGCCGCGATCCTCGCTGGACAGACCCAGACCTCCGTCGGCCACCGCCCCGGTCAGGTACAGACTGCTGACGGCGTAGAAACCGTACCAGCCCATCCGTTCGAATATTTCCATGACGTTGGCGGCCCAGAAGGACGACGGGAACTGCCGCCAGATCGGTACTTTGGTTGCGGACGCTGTGCTATCCAAACGGTTCTCCAATCGGAATCAGGTGTTGGGATGGAGTTTCCTGAGGACTTCATCATAGCCGGCCAACAGCCGGTCCATGATTTCACTCACGGTGGGAATGTCGTCGATCAGGCCCGAGACCTGCCCGATCTCGAGTTCGCCCTCGTCCAGGTCGCCTTCGAGCATGCCCCGGCGCGCGCGGCCGGCGCCGAGTTCGGCGACCAGTTCGTCCCGGCCCGCCCCCGCGGTTTCCAGGGCGGCGATCCTGTCACGAAACACGTTTTTTAGCAAGCGCACCGGCACGTGGGCCTTGAGCACCAGGTGCGTGTCTCCCGGACCGGCGTCGACCACGGCCTGTTTGAAAAGCCCGTGACCGCTGGATTCGACCGAAACGGCGAAACGGGAGCCGATCTGCACGCCGTCGGCGCCCAGGGCCAGGGCGGCGGCCATCTGCTGTCCGGTGGCGATGCCCCCGGCGGCAATCACCGGAATGTCCACGGCGGCCACGCATTCGGGCACCAGGACCATGGTGGTGATCTCCTCGCGCCCGTTATGCCCGCCCGCCTCGAATCCCTCACAGACGATGGCGTCGCACCCGGCCTCCCGGCACTTGATCGCCAGGGCAGGGCTGGCCACCACATGGACGACGGTGCAGCCCGCGTCTTTCAGGGGTCCGATGACCTTCCTGGGCGACCCGGCCGACGTGAAGAAGATCTTCACCCCTTCGGCCAGGGCGATATCCACACACTCGGAGCTGTGGGGATAGAGCAGGGGGATGTTGACCCCGAAAATGCCTTCGGTGAGGGTCCGGGCCTTGCGGATCTGATCACCGAACAGATCGGGCCGCATACTGCCGGCCCCGATCAGGCCCAGGCCGCCGGCATTGGACACGGCGGCTGCGAGCTTGGCGCCGCTGTTGTAGATCATGCCACCCTGGATGACGGGGTGATCGATTCCCAGCAAGCCGCAGATCCGGTTGTCTTTCCAACGCTCGGTCATCAGTCACCAGCTTCAGGATGCGGTAGGGTCGTCTCGCCAATGGTCAGGGACACGCGACCCACAGTCTACACCGAAACGGGCGGCGGAATCAGGGGGAATCGCGCAAATGTCCTCCGGGGGATGAATTTACACAATTGTCACCAACATTTCCTGCTTTCGTTTGTACTGTTAGTGTATTCGAAAAAGTATTCGAACGGGGTTGAGGGAGATATCATGCATTTCAGAATCGAGCGCGAAGGCGACATCAGCCTGATTCATCCGGTAGGAAAATTCGACGGTGGCAGGGATTGCGAACAGCTTCAGACCCTGGTTGGCAAGTTGGCTGAATCGGGCTGCCGCAAGGTGGTCTTCAGTTTTTCCCTGGCCCGGTGGCTCAATTCCTGCGGCGTGGGCAAGCTCATTGCCGCCAAATTCATTTTCGACGAGTATGAAGGCCGCTTTGTCCTTTGCGACCTCGATGAACGTAACATGAGTATCATCAATACGTTGCGTCTCGACCAAATCTTCGAGATCCACGGTTCACTCCAGGAAGCGGTGGCGACACTGAGGCAGGACAGCCTCTCCTCGACCGGATCCTGATTGGCGGGATATCCATAATTCCCTGATCTTGTCTGTTCAAAGGGAGCGGAATGCGACCCCCGGGCCGTGTCCTGCCGTCTTTCTGCGACCGCGACCTCGACCGCAAACCGGAAAGGGGAGCCGCATGGCCACCGACCTGCAATCCCTCTCGTCCCTCTTCGCCAGCTCCAATCCCGCAAACCTTCATCGGGCCCTCGAAATGGTCCGGGAGGAAGTGTCCCGCGTCGGCACCGACCAGGCCCGCCCCCTGTTCCAAATGGTTTCCTCGCTCTTCTATATCGATCCCCACGACGATCCCGAGCTGGCCTCCATCCTGAATGAGGCGATCTCGCTGGTCACCGGCTTCGGGGGGTGGGTCATCCCCCATCTGGTGGACAACCTGGACCAGGGAGACCTCAAGGCGCAGATGGCCTCGGCCGAGGCCCTGGGGCGCATCGGGGCCGACGCCGTCGATCCCCTGGTGGAGAGGTACCACGCCACGCGGGATCCCGAGAGCAGGGCCTTCGTCCTGTACGCCCTGGGCAAGATCCATTCGCCGCAGGTCGACAAGGCAGCCGACTTGGCCCTGGCCGGGGCGCGCTCGAAGGATCTCGAACTCCGGGACACCGCTACCCGCACGATCGGCCGGTTCGCCGCGGTGATCCCCGCCGGTCAACTCAGTGAGGACATCCTTGTCGGCTACTACGACTCCCTGCGCACCAACCTGGCCGACCCCAACAAGGGCGTGAAGGCCAAGGCGGTGCGCAGCCTGGGCAAACTGGCCCGGTTCGGGCATCTGGATTCCGTCCGGAAGCAGGAATTGAAGGCCATCGCGTTGAATCTGCTGGGCGAAGACGACGAATTCCGCTGGGACCGGACCTTCGTGGTAAGACGGGAGGCTCAGGAAGCGCTGGAGTATTTTCAGGAGTGAGGCTTCGTGGTCTGTGGCGGGACCGGTTGGAGCCCTTTTTTCATAGGCCTGAATCGGTGGCCTTCTCAAGGGCTTTATCACAGTAACAATTGATGTAAAGGTCCAGATCGTATTATCATTAAATGAGTTAGTCCTCAGATTCCTTGAATCCCATTACAACGGAGTGTAGTCATGCCCCACCGCGGGTTATTCCTTCTCGCCGCAGTGCTTCTTCTCGCGCTCAGCGCCTGCAGTGACGACAGCACCTCCCCTCCCGGCAAGACGACCGGCACCGTGGCCGGCATCGTCATCAGGACCGACAATGACCAACCCCTGCCGGGCACCACTGTGGTCTTGGCCACCGATGAATTCGTTGTGCTGCGGGCGGCGAAGGTAGACCAGGACGGCGCCTTTTCCTTTGGTGACATCCCGGCGGGATCGCTGCTTCTCTACGCGATCAATGAGGACTACGAAATGGCCGAACCATCTGCTTCGCGGGTCAACCTGCAGGGGGGACGGACCTGGACGGCGAAGTTGCTGATGATGGAGGATGGGGATCCGAATCTTCACTACCGGATCAAGGGCCGGGTGACCGACGCCGCGACCGGTTCGCCGTTGGCCGGGGTCTGGATCGCCAACACCGGACTGGGTGAAGCCGGCAACTCGGTGCGATACCTGATGAACAACAGCGGCATCACCATCGCGGCCAGTGACGAAGAAGGACTTTATTCTTTGCCGATGTTCGGAGTGGAGGAATTCCAGGGTGGCCCGGTGATCGGTCTCGGTCCGATCTCGTGCGGACGCGAGGGTTACCGGTCACGGACCTTTGCCGGAGAAGGGCCGGACTTCAGCCATGAACCCTGGTTTCCGGGAGGGCTGCTGCCCGCACCCGCGGATTCGGTACTCGTGCTGGACATCGCGTTGGAGCCCATCCCGGCCGCTGGACTGCCGTCCGAGGCGACCGGAACTGTGCGGGGAGTCATCGTCCATGACGGCCGGCCCCAGGGCGGGGTCCTGGTCATCATGACCCTGATGGCCCTGGCCGACAGGGATACGGTGTTCGACCCCCTCGCCAAAGTGTCCTTTCATGCGGGCTCTGTACGCTCGAGTGAAGACGGTTCGTTCGAATTCAAGGTGGAGCCGGGATTCTACGCCCTGAGAGCGGGGCTTCTGCCTGACGACGGGTGGTGCCGCGATACCGGCCTGTCCGATCTGGAAGTTGTTGCGGGGGAAGTCAACGATGTAGGGGACATAGCAGTGGGTGCGGCGATCGCGCCAATCTCACCGGCTCCTGGGTCCATTGTCACCAGCCAATCCATCACCCTGTCCTGGACGCCCATAACCGGGGCGGAGACTTACAGGGTCACCGCGAGTATCAACTCCTTCAGGCCTTCCGTCTTTGACCTCGGCACAACGACCGAACCGGAACTGCTCTGGGAATTGACAATGCCCACGCCCGGGGAAACCTATTTCGTTCGCTGGAAGGTCTACGCCACCCGGAACGTCGGAAGGATTAATGAAGAGGTATTTTCCTGGTTCGAGGTACCTGCGACTTTCACCATAACGAATGAGAGCAGTCCCTAGCAGGCATCATAGGGGCATGGCGTCCTCCCCTGCTAGAGCCCCAACTCATCCCCCACCGGCACGAGAGCATCCAGAACGTGGGCGATCACCTCGTCACGCTCCAACCCCAGGCCGGCGGCACCCTCAGCGATCTCCTCGCGATTCACCTTGGCCGCGAAATCCTTCTTCTTCAGCTTCTTCTTCACCGACTTGACCCTCACCTGCGCGATCTTCTTGTCGGGCTGGACCATCGCGCAAGCCATGCAGAAACCGCACAGCTCATCGACGGCGAACAGCCATCGGGCGCAGTCGTTATCGCGAGGCACGCCGGTGTAGGAGGCGTGGGACAGGATGGTGCGCACGAACTCCTCGGGGTAGCCGCGCTCCCGCAGGATCTCAGCCCCTTTGAGCGGATGGTCCGGGGCCTCGGAGTGCCTCTCGTAGTCGAAATCATGCAGCAGACCGACGGCCGACCAGTACTCGATGTCGCCTCCCGTGCGGTCAGCCCCCGCCTTCATGGCCGCCTCGACGGCGTAGGCGTGGCGGCGCAGGCTGTCGGTCTTGGTGTATTCATGCAGCAGGGCCAGGGTGTTTTCACGTTTGTACAGGTCGGTCATTGATTTCATCTCCGGGATGGGGTCCGATCAGAGCATATCACATCCGGATCACCTTCGGATCAC
>CBDURF010000177.1:0-6939 GCA_965369705.1 uncultured bacterium | reverse complement strand
CTTCGTGCCTTGGGGGAGGGGCCAAGATAGTGATTTGATGACGCATCCGGCCGGTCCCGTGGCCGGCCCATTGGCTTATCCAGCCTGATCCCTGCCAGTGCCTGCTCCTGCTTCACAGTTCCGCCTAGGGGGAGGTCCGTCATGCTTTCCACCATCCGCATCCTGTTTTTTCTGATTCTGATTTCACCACTGGCTTTTGGCGTTTTCAACAGCTCCGATGTTTTCGCTTACGGGGATATCGGCGGGGATGACGTCATCATCTGGGAGACAGGCGACCTTCGCTACATGTCGATGGACATCGCCAACAACGGGGACATCTATGCGGCCGGGCAGTACAGGCAACCCGGTGATCTCTGGGGAATCGCGGTCTACCGTTCCCAGGATGACGGCACAACTTGGGATCCATGGGGTGAATTGACAACCGCAACTGGTATGGGTGATCACTATAGCGATCCCAGTCTACAGGTCGTCGAGGGCGATGTGGAAAAATGTTTCTTGCTCTACACCCACAGTTCAAATCTGCACAACCCACGCATCATGATGGCCAGTTCCGATCTTGCGGGGGCCAGCGGGGATTTTTCAACCCCAACGACAGTCATGTCCACCCCAGCGGTGTCGTACACGAGCCCTCGTTTCGATACCGATGTGGCCAACTACAGCGATTTCTACATCTATGTTGTGGCTAAGGCCGGTGGTTCGGGCAGTGATATTGTTTTTGCACGAAGCACCGATCTGGGCGTTTCCTTTGAACCCCAATACGTGATCGGGAATTTGATTCCCACCGATCGAAATTATATAGATCCGGATGTGAGCTATGGGTTTGGCGGGTTCGTCAACGTGGTCTGGCGCTTCATTTCGGTTGACGGAAGTTTCGATTCCGCACTGCGCTTCACGCGCGCCGAATTTTCGGCCGGCGCAGGCCTGGCTGCTTGGAATGGAGTGCATGCCTTGGGTTCGACAAGTGACGGGATTGAAGACCAAAACCCCAGGATCGAGGCCAGCTCGACCGGTTCGAAGGTGGTCATCGCCCATGAAAGGCGATCGGCGGTGAAAAACGCCTCCGACCTGCCGGATCCGGGGATCTACATTTCCACCGATTCCGGTTTGGCCTACCCGACTTCCACGACCATCCCGGACGGTGTCATATTCCTGGGGGATATCGCGGAGCAGCCGGGCACCGGAAATTGGTTCGTGTGCGGAATGGCCAATGACGGATATGGCATCCACCGGTCGAACGTAGCGGATCTGACCTCGTGGTCGGCCCTGGAGGCCTTTGCCGACCGCGATTACGATTATTACTACCAATTCGTGGCCGACCTGGCTTTCAATCCCGCCCAGGGGTTCCGGCCGGCCATGGTCTGGTCGGATTTTCAGTTGGACATCCTCGTGGATGACGGTTTGATGTTCGACGGCGAATGGCGCGGCGACCCGGGTTATCCCAACCTCGAGCCCGGTTTCCCGGTTGATTTGATGGCCTCTCCACGGTCGGCTCCCGCAGTGGTCGACGTCAATGGCGACGGCGACCTGGAAATTGTTTTCGGCGACAGTGGAGGCAACATCCAGATCTACCAGGACGACGGCACTCCGTTGCCCGGCTGGCCGGTGAATATCGGGGAGAATCTGTCGACCGGTCCCCTCGCCATCGGGGACCTCAAGAACAACGGTGAGATGTTCATCGTGGCCGGCAGCAGCACAGGGCTTGTCTACTGCTACGATGCCCAGGGGCAGATGGCTGACGGGCACTGGCCCTATGGCGTTCCTTCCGCCGACCCGGCCTACGTGGCCATCGGGGCCTTTGGGCAGGGGCCGTATCCCCGGGGCATCATTGTGGGCACCGGCCTGTTCGGCTTCTTCCTGGACCATGCCGGGGGGATTTACCCCGGCTCCAGAAGCAAAAATTTCGTTCGGCGGGTCACATATGCCCCGGCCATCGGGGACGTGGACGGAGATGGACTTCCGGAAGCCGTTTTCGCCACTGAAGAAGTCATCGTGGCCGCGACCATTTTCGGACCCTCTGTCACCTTCGGCCGATACATGCCCGCCGACTTGTCAGGCGCCCCGACCCTGGGCGACTTCGACCATGACGGCGACATGGAGGTCGTGGTGCCCCTGGAGAACGGCAAACTCTACGTGTTGAATGAGGACGGCAGTGATTTCCCCGGGTTTCCCTTCACCGGCTCCACCGGATCTCGGCTCAGCACGGCGGCCATCGGTCAGATGCTCGGCACCTGGGAACCGGAAATCGCCACGGCGGCCCGCAACTGGACGGTGCATGTGCTGTTGTGGCATGGCGGGGAAGGTACCGGTTATCCGGTCGGGACGGGTGGCTGGATCAACTACGGGTCTCCGATCATCGGGCGGGTCGATGGGACCTCCAGCGATGTCGTTCTGGGTTCTCGCGGGCAACAGTCCTGGGCCTGGGCCAACCTGGGCAGCGTGATTCCCGGTTGGCCGAAGGCCGCCGCCGACAACTTCTACCAGGCCCCGGCCATGGGGGACATCGACCTCGACGGCAGAAACGAAATCGTTCTGCTCAGCACAGCGCAACTCATCGTCGTGGATGTCAATAATTCACCAAACGACCCCACGCGAACCTGGGCGATGGCGGGCCATGATCCCCAGCGGACAGGTTGTGCCGACTGCCCCGAGGACCTGGTCACCCCGGTGGAGGACGACAAGGACACGATCACCCGCGTGAGCTTCGCGGCCCCGTGGCCCAATCCGAGCAGCGGATCGGCCACCTTCAGGTTCGCGGTGCCGGGGCCCGCGGTGGTGAACCTGGAAGTCTTCGACGTGCGAGGCCACCGGGTAAGCCTGGTCACGCGCGAAGAGGTGGACATGGGCCATCACGTGGCGTTCTGGGGCGGTCTCGGCGACGGGGGCGCTCCGGTGGCCAGCGGGGTCTACTTCGCGCGGCTCACGGTCCAGGGACCGGGCATCAACGAGACGTTGACCAGGAAGGTCACGTTGGCGAGATAGGGCTCCGGTTCCCTGGTGATGATCCGAAACAGGACAGGCCGGCGGCCATTCGCCGGCCTGTTTTCGCAGCCATGATTGGCGGACAATTCCCATGACCGCGGGCGAGTATTTCATCAAACGAAAAAGCCGCGCCGGGAGAATCCGCTGCACTGCTTTTTGGACCGTTTTCATCCTCGCGGTCACCCTGTTTCCGTATGACCCCGTCCTGAGGCCTGTGTTTCCGGGAATCCTGGCCCGGTTAGATCTCCGACCCATCGGCAACCCCGGTGATTTTCTGGTGAATATCCTTTTGTTCATCCCTTGGGGCTTTTGTATGGCTGGAATGCCGGCTGCCCGCCGCTCCCTTCGCCGCCAGACATTGATCGCACTGGGACTCGGGTTTGCGCTGTCGGGAATGGTGGAGCTTCTCCAATTGGGATTGCCCTCGCGGAATCCCGCGCTGGCCGACATCCTGGCGAATCTGTTCGGCGTTGTGGCCGGGGTACGACTGAAAAGGGCAAGCAGCGAGCGCCGGCGGTTCGGATTAAGTTCCTTTGGAACCATAATCACGCAAACACTGACCATTCAGGTTCTTGTCGGCCTGCTGGCTTTACACCTGGTGCTGGTGTTTGGCCTGTTCCGGTTCGCGGATCACCGGTCATCCTTCGCCAACTGGGATCCCGGGTATCATCTGAATCTCGGCAATGAAAACACGGGTGACCGGCCGTGGCGGGGGAGTCTGGGCGAGGTGCGATTGTGGCAGTCGGTCCTGCCGCGGGAGGATATCGAACGGCTGCTGAACGGAAAGATCCCATCTCCTGGTCTTGAGGTAGATCTCCTGTGGCTTTTCGATCCCTCCCAACCCATGGGACCGGGTAGCCCGGTTGCTCATGCCCCCGATCTGGTCTGGCGTCCGGCGCCACCCGCGCGGGCTGAACAGGAAGCAGCTTGGCTGTCGGCGGATCACTGGCTGGCCTCGATCCAGCCTGCGGCTTCATTATCGGCTGCCCTCCAACATGCAGGAAGATTCACGCTCAGTGTTGTGATCCAAATCGATGACACCACGCAGACGGGGCCTGGACGCATCGTTTCCCTGTCCGCCGATCCCCTCCACCGCAACTTCACGCTGGGGCAGGAGGGACCCGACCTCGTGTTCCGGCTGCGGACTCCCTTCACCGGACTCAATGGCAGCGACCCGGCAATGATCGTACCGGACGTGTTTGCGGAGGAGCAAAGACGCCACCTCGTGGTGACCTACGACGGCGCCACCCTGGCCGTGTATCCTGGATCTGGGGAATTTCCCATGCGGTTCAATCTGAGATATGCCGGCGTCTTCACGGGGATGGGATTCCGTTTCAACCCGGCGGACCAAACCGGGTACAAGGCGGTTTTCTGGGGGTTGGTGTGGTTGCCGCCACTGGTGATCCTGGCGAAGCTCACCGCGAGGTGGCAAAGGTCCCCGGGGGCTGAACGAGGACCATGATACTCATATTTCGAGGGGTTGGCATATAGTGTGACGAACCGTCGGGCGTTCAGGCGCCGAACATGCCATACGAAAATAATTCTCAATAAGAAAAATTTGTCCCAAAGTCGAGATGATATGTGTTAAGGTCACAAATCAGGAGGAGAACTGGGGAGGGCTCCACCTTAGCGTCGACATCCTCCGACTTCCCTCTTCGATGTTGCTCCTCCGATCAACGGGTTGCCGTTTGTTCCGCGGTATGTTCCGCCGTTTATTCCGCCATTTCTTCCGGAATGGGTTCGGAACCGCAGACGCCACCGCTGCAATCCAGTGCGCGGTAACGACCGGTCGCCATTTTTTGGGGGGGATTCCATGAAACACAAACTGCTTCTGTTCCTGCTCATGCTCGTTGTCCTGATGGCCTCGGCGGCGATCGCCAAGGAGGCGCCCATCGCCACCCTTGTGGATCCGGCCGACATCCCGGTGCGCACCGCGATGCCGGTGAATGCCGCCCAGGTCGGCAATCTGAACGATCCCGCCTGGCTACTCAGCGGCTGGTTCATCGGGGACGAGGAATACAAGTACCTGTTCAACCCGGTCGAACAACTGAACTGCCCCCTGGGGTTCCAGCTCACCACCGTGCACATGCTGCTGGAATTTCCAATTGTGCCGGTGACGTTCGAGGTCTGGGTTGATCTGGAAGACGCCAGCTGGCGAGACGACATCCAGTGCTGGTGGCCCGGTGTCGAGGATTGCCGGAGTGACGTCTTCACCGTCACCATTGATGTGGCGGGCGTGTACGACATCGCCATTCCCATCAATTGCGATTGCGCGTACATGATCGATCCCCTCGGGTTGCCGTACTGGTACCTGCTGTCCATGCACTTCATCGGGCAGTTCAACGCCAATGTAATTACCGACGGCATCCAAAGTCGCTGCACCAACTTCAACGATTGGGGCACGGGTTGGGAAGATCTGGACCCGTATTTCGCTACGTATGGCACCATCAACATGTGGGGCGACGTGATCTGCTGCGACGACCCGGTCGCGGTCGAAGAAAAGAGCTGGGGCGGCATCAAGAGCCTGTTCCGGTAAGACACAACCGAATGGTGGCATGGGGGCGGGGGACAGTGTTCCCCGCCTTCGCATGTCCGGTCCACATGGTCGAAACTTGTCGCCTGGCGGCGCCTCGAGGCGGGGCGCCGGCAACCCGGATTTCCGGCGGCCGGTGTGCGGGGTGATTGTCTTGGCGGAATCGGATTCGCCAACCTATGCTGTCATTGCCAGTTAGGCGGCGGGCAGGCCTGATGCCCGGAAATGCCACGGAAATTGCACTTTCGGCCCCTGAAATGGCGGGCCGAGGAGCGATCCTGGGGCCCCGGCCGCTCGACAGGGTCTTGACACAGACGCGTCCGGTGGCCATTATTCGCGTCCGCCCGCGGGAGACCGGAACTTGGTGGATCTCCGGACGAGGTACGGGTTCCGGGCTTAATTCCGGTGCGCCCGTAGCTCAGCTGGATAGAGCAGCGGATTTCTAATCCGCAGGCCGCAGGTTCAAGTCCTGCCGGGCGCGCCAAAGACGAATAATGGCGGTGGATGTAGCTCAGTTGGCAGAGCCCCTGGTTGTGGTCCAGGTGGTCGTGGGTTCGAATCCCATCATCCACCCCATTTTTTTGTCCGTTTTTCAAGCCCCATCTGCTACTGTTCCCTCCCGCCGGCATTCTGTCCGGAAACGGCTTGGAAAATCAATTCATGACCCGGGGCGCGGAGCCCTATTGTATTCAAGGAGGACGCGATGGCAGGCGTCAACAAGGTTCTCATCATCGGAAACCTGGGCCGGGATCCGGAGATCAAGTACACCCAGAACAACGTGCCGGTGGCCAACTTCTCGGTCGCCACGACCGAGAGCTGGAAAGACAAGAACAGCGGCGAGTGGCAGGAAAAAACCGAGTGGCACCGGATCGTCGCCTGGCGCCACCTGGCCGAGCGCGCCGAGCGCTACCTGAAGAAGGGCAAACAGGTCTACATCGAGGGCCGCATCGAAACCCGCAAGTGGACCGGCCAGGACGGCAACGACCGCTACACGACCGAGATCATCGCCCAGCAACTGATGCTCCTGGGCCGCCGCGACGAAGGCGAAGGCTCCGGCGCCGGGTTTGCACAGCAGCAGAGCAGCCCCAAGGCCAGCGGCGGGTTCACCGCGCCGGAAATGCCGAAGGGTGATACGGCGGCGGACGACGACGACGACGATCTGCCGTTCTGATCCGGGCGGCTGAGCTTCAGTAAAACGGGAAGCCACCCTCTTGGGAAACGTTCTTGGGCTTGAGGCCTGGGGGTTGTTTTTGAGAGGGTGGTTTTCTGTTTATGGCGTGGAATCTCAAGATCAGAATCAGTTGCAGGCGTGGGGATGCCCCCCGGGGGGTCGTGTTGATTACTGATTTCAACTAGATGGGTGTTAAATAAGTTTTTCCTCAAAAAATGCGTATGGCGGGATTTACAAACCATTGCCCCCAATTCCC
>CBDURF010000176.1:0-7002 GCA_965369705.1 uncultured bacterium | reverse complement strand
CCCAGATTGCCGAACTGGAACAGAAAAACCGCAAGGGGCCGCTCGCCTACCAGCGCATTTCCCTGCTGGACCTTGAGATCGAATCCGTCCGTGGATTGATGAAAGAACTCCAGGGCAAACGGGGCGAAGTCAGACTCAGCCAGCTTGCCGACGAACGTGTCAGCTCGGTCGTCGTGCTGACGGACCCCGAGATCATCAGTATCATGTCGGGTGGGAAGACAATCGTCTACTTCATCATGATCGCCGTGTTCGCCCTCGCTCTCGGCGTGGTGGCTGCTTTCCTGATCGACAACATGGATCACCGGGTTTTCGTGCCGAAGGATGTGGAGGAAAACCTCAAGCTGCCGGTATTCGCCAGCGTCACCAGAAAGGACTGACTTGGCGGGCGGAAGGAGGATCATCCCATTCCTGGGGGATCCGGGTGATCCCCGGGCCACTCTCCGCCTGAATTCCTATCTGAGCCACATCCTGATTTTGGTTGTCTCCCTGGCCGTCAGTCATGTCCTTATCAACCGCCTGGGTTTGAATCTTTTCACGACCGTCATGGCGGGAATCTTTTTCGGCACACTCTATACGATCATTTCCTTCCGGGCCCTGGCTTTCCCCTTCATGGTTTGGGTTTTGGCCATCGGTGGGTTCCGCTATATCTGGTCCATCCAGACGCCCCTGCTGCCTGATCTGTTTCTGGACCGTTTTCTGATGATCTGGCTCACGGTGGTTTTCATGGTGAAGGTATTCGCCCAGGGAAAGGGGTTTCGCAAGCCTCTGACCCTCGATATTCTCATGGCTGCCCATGCTCTGTATATCTTCGTGAGGATCTATCTCCAGGGCATGTACTTCATCCACCCCTGGACCATGAGCATCCTGGTCCCCTACGGCGCCTATTTCTTCGCCAAGAACATCATCATCACCCAGAAGCAGGTCCGGGTCTTTCTCGGGGTCCTTCTGGCCCTGACCGTCTATTACGGAATCTCAGCCGTCGCGCAGAAGTTTCTGATCTACTGGTTGATCTGGCCCAAATCCATCCTGAGGGGCGCGTCTGTGTTCGTCGGCCGGTCATCGGGGCCTTTCGAATCCGCTCCCCTATTCGGGACGGTGATCGGGATGTTGATTCCCATCCATCTGTATTTTGTCGCCACGGTCCGGAACCTCATGGTCAAAGCCGCGTTATGGGTCAGCCTCGGGGTAGGTTTGGCAGGGCTCTACTTCACCTACACGCGGGGGTCCTGGCTGGCGGGAATCACTGCCCTGCTGACAGTCGCCGTTCTCAATCGCCGGAGCTATGGACGGATTCTGCTTCCGGGCATGCTGGTCATCGCCATCCTGGCCTTCGGGTTTCTCGGGGCGAGTCAGGACGAATTCATGAAGGAACGGGTGGAAAACGAAGATACCATGGGTGCACGAGTGGGCACAGCGGTGACGGCCCTCAAGGTGTGGCGTGACCATCCGGTTTTCGGGGTGGGGTTCTTCCAGTACCGCAACGTCCTCCAGGATTACATCCAGCCTGTGGATGTGCCCGGCCTCGGCACTATCAAGTTCGTCTCGTTCCGCCACAACAACATCCACGACATCTACCTGGGTCCGCTGGCCGAGGACGGGTTGGTGGGAATGGCCATGCAGTTCGGGATATATTGGTTGATACTCAGGACATTTCTGAGAAAATTCCGTTGGCGGAAAGACGGAGACCATTTCGCCACCTATGTCATGCCGATTTTCGGTGGCTTGTTCGTGGGCTATCTGTTCGGAGGCATTGCCATCGATTACCGGTTCTTCTCGTTCGTCGGGGCGCTGTTCTACATGTGTGCGGGAATCCTGGAAGGTTACCAGAAGACGGAGCTGGAAAATGTATCTTGAACATTTCGGATTGGGCGTCAACCCCTTCAGCTTGTCTCCCAAGCTCGACTTCCTCTACAAATCCGGGACCTTCGAGGAGAGCATGGCCCATCTGATCTACGGGTTGGATCACCATGAGGCCATCGTCCTGATCACCGGAGCCATCGGCACCGGCAAGACCATGGCCCTCCAGTCGTTCCTGACCAATCTGGGCCCCCGGTTCCAATTCGCCTTGATCACCAACACGCGAGTCACGGCCATCGAACTGCTGAAGTTGGTCCTCGATGACCTTGATGTCCGTTTCCCGATGGGAGCGGACAAGTCTGATCTTCTCATCCTGTTCAAGGAATACCTGCTGAACGCGAGCAGGGAAGGGAAGACGGTTCTCATCATCGTGGATGAAGCCCAGAACCTCGCCCCCGACGTCCTGGAGGAGATCCGACTTCTGACCAACCTGGGGCAGGGTGACAGCCAGCCGGTACAGATCATTCTGGTCGGTCAGCCCGAGCTCGATTTGACGGTCAACCGACCCGACCTGGCCCAGATCCGGCAACGGATCCGCGTCCATTACAATCTGGACCCGCTTTCCCGACAGGAGACCGGGGAGTACATTCACCACCGGATGGGCGTGGCCGGCTGCGACCGCGAGGTTTTCACCACCGGCGCCGTTGACACCATCTACCAGTTCAGCCGAGGTGTGCCCCGACTGGTCAACACCTTGGCGGGCGAAGCCCTGCTTTCAGCATTTGTCGCCGGCCATGACAAGGTGCAGGCCGGTGACGTCGAAGACGGCAAGGAACTGCGTTTCGAAACGGGTCCGGCCCCGGTTCCGGCCCCGAAACCCCTGCCGGCGGCTCCAGAGGCGCCTGCGCCTGCACCCCCGCCACCGTCTCCACCGGCGCCTGCATCCGCACCCCCGCCACCGCCTCCACCAGCACCCCCGCAACCGTCTCCACCGGCGCCGCCGCAGGATCCCCCTGTCATGGCCAGGCGTAATTCTCCGGGTGGGGTAGGCCGGATCGTCCGGGGTTGGGCCGTCGCCGCCCTCGTGGTGATTGCCGTGGCCGTTTTGTATTTCACGGGCGTGTTCGACGGATTGGTCGAATCCATCTATTCCCGGTCGGACGGGGATGTCGCTTCCCAAGCCGTGACCGCAACTGAATCCCCGGTTCGAAGCGAACCGGAAGATCGAACGGTAATCGCTGAAAAACTGCCGGAGAACCCGGACCCGACACCGGTGGTGGGCGAACCGGTTGTGGAAGAGTCCCCGGCAAAGATCCCTGAACCGGAGACGGAAGTTACCCGGCCCCCATCCCGGACCACCGAGACATCCGGTGATTCGAGCAGCGACTTCTACATCCACATCAGTTCCTTCCGGACGCCGGATAGGGCGACTTCCTTCGTGCGGCGCTGGCCCGCGTCGCGGGTTGGGGTCATTTCCCGTATCGGGGAGGTCCGCGGCAAGGAATGGCATCGGATCTACATTGGGCCGTTCCCCGACAGGAATCAGGCCTTGATGGAAGCCCTCCGCCTGAGGGAGGACGGGGTCATCAACTACTACAAGGTGACAAGGTTGGCGACGGACCAGGATTCCTGACCGGATTGGGGACGATTTGCGAGTCGCCCAGCTAATTGAAACCCTTGGGGTAGGGGGCGCCGAAGCCCTGGCCGTCCAGATCGCCAACACCTGGTCCGAACGGGGTCATGAATCCCATCTGTTTGTTCTTTCGGATGCGGGCCCCTTCCGGGGAAAGCTTTCCGCAGGGGTGGTTTTTCATCATCTGGGCCTTCCGGTAAGCAACCGTTCTTCCCTGGCGCGGATACCCGCGTTTTTTCAGGCCGGCGCCCGGCTTCGTCGGATCATTGGGGAGCAGGAGATCGAAGCGGTTCAGACCCACCTTCCATTGGCCAACTTCTTCGGTCTCGTCCTGGCCTGGCTTGGGTCCTGCAGGGTCTACCCTACCGTGCACAACAACCGGGAATTCGATTACGGGGATGCTTCCGGGCCGATCCGGGAAAACCTCCGCCGCTTCGCCTACCGGCAGATGCTGACCTGGTGCCGGCGTATGATTGCCGTCTCGGACCAGGTGAAGTCATCCATGGCCGAGGCACTCGATCTCCCTGAGACCTGGTTCGACAGGATCGCGGTGGTGCCCAACGGTGTACCGGTACCCGATGTCATGACCGAGGCGGACCGGCAGGAGGTCAGGCGGAAATTCGGGGTAGGACAGGATGAGATTTTCGTCGTCGGGGTCGGTCGGCTGACACGGCAGAAAAATTTCAAGGATCTCATCCAGGCCCTGGGGGAGGTCGATGGTTCCCGTGAAAACTGGCGTTGTGTCGTGGCGGGCGAGGGGGAGCTCCGGGACGATCTTACGACCAGTCTCCAGGCGAAGGGTCTGGCCGCGAAGATTTCTCTTCCCGGCCATGTCTCGGACGTGGGTGGTCTGCTGGGAGCTGCTGATATTTTTTGTCTGACTTCCCTCTACGAAGGACTGCCCCTGGCCCTGCTCGAAGCGATGGCGGCGGGTCTGCCATGTGTGGCTTACGGAATCGACGGAGTCACTGATGTGGTGAATGACGGAGTCGAAGGCAGTCTGGCGGAACCTGAAAATTCCGGCCAGCTGGCCGAGGCCCTGCTTGGCCTCATGTCCGATGGTGACACCCGGGTCCGGATGGGACAGGCGGCCAGGGAATTGGTGATCCGAAAATACGGTTTCGAGCGCGTGGCTGATCTGCTGGAAGAGGTGTGTTCGGTTTGAAAAACCTTGATCCAAACAACTCCGCCAATTCCAGTCCTCCCCACGTGGTGCACGTGATAGGCGCCCTGCAGACCGGCGGTGCCGAAAAGCAGCTGATCAACTACCTGCAGGCGGCCGATCGCCAGGGATTTCGACATTCGGTTCTTTGCCTGAAAGAACGGGGCGATATTGCCGATGATGTGGCCGACCTCGGGATTCCGGTGGTAGTTAGGCGAGTTCGCTTCAGGAATCTGTTGAAGGATATTGCGTGGCTGACCCGGTGGTTCACCGATCAGCAGGTCTACGTTATTCATTCTCACATGTTCTATTCCACTCTGTGGAGCAGGGTGGCGGGTCTGAGAGCGGGGGTGCCGGTTCTGGTGACCACCGAACACGGTAAGGAGCTGTGGAAGAACCGGTGGCTGGTCCTGGCGAACCGGTGGCTGAGCAAAAGGACCTTTCGTCATATCGCGGTGTCCGAAGACGTGGCAGGGATCCGCATTGCGCGAGACGGGTTGCAGCCGGAAAAGATGGTGGTCATCCCCAACGGGGTTCCCATTCCCGACCAGGTGGAGAACCCCGGGGCGCGATCGCGCATCCGTCGGGAATTCGGATTGGGAGATGGGCAGCCGGTTTTCGGGACGGTGGGTCGGGTGGTCAAAGCCAAGGCCTATCCCGTCCTGCTGAAATCCCTGGTCCTGGCCAGGAAAGAGATTCCCGGCCTGCACTGGCTGCAGATCGGCGATGGTCCCGACCGGGAGCGGTTGATGGAAAGCGCCGCCGCCCTGGGCATCAGCGATGCCATTTCCTTCGCCGGTAGGCGGAGAGACATTTCCGACCTGCTGGCGGCCATGGACGTATGGGTCATGAGCAGCATCCGGGAAGGATTGCCGGTTTCCCTGTTGGAAGCGATGGCGGCCCGCAAGCCGATCCTGGCCACCCGTGTGGGAGGTATTCCCGATGCGGTGACCGATGGCTTCAGCGCCCTGCTCGTGGCGGAAAACGATCCTGCTGCCTTGGCCGAGGGGTTGGTTCGAATGTTCCAGGATAAAACCTTGGCCGACAATCTGGCCGCCGAGGCGCGGCATCGCGCTGAACGGGACTACGGTATCGGAGCTGTGGCCGGACGTATCGAGAACATATATCGCGAAGGATTGATGACCGTTCGTCATCCTCGATGAATCACCTATTCAGGTTGCTCGGTTAGCGGATATCCAGATCATTCACCAGGTAATCGTACATGGCTTCCGCCGATATCCGATTACCCTCCACGGTCCAGTGGCCGTTCCTGTCTTTGCCAAAGTAGTAAGCTTCGTCGGCCAGGGACTCTCGGTAGTATTCAAGAGGATTGAATATCCGGATATCCTGGCCCCGCAGGGCGGCGATGATTTGCTTCTGTGGATTCGGATCGGACCACTGGTCCAGGAATTCCGCGGGACAGACGCTTTTATCAACCTGAATGCCGGTCGGAACCAGAAAGAGCACGAATTCAACGCCTCGTCGCTTGCACTCGCGATCCAGACCCACGATATACTCTATCGATTGCTCAAAGGCCTGCTGATAAACCGCCGGCCTCTGGTCGGCCTCCAGGTAGGTATGGCGTTCTTCAATTCCCATGTTGTTGTAGATGAAATTGTGAGCGTTGTAATCGGGGACAAAAACCGAAGCAAGGTCGAACATCACGCGATCGAACTTGAGCATTTCGTAGACCGTTACATACAGATGTGAATTGCAGAGAATAGGCAACTTGTGCTTGAGGGACACATTGCTGCGATGCTTCCCGTTCTTGTCGACCATGCGGTACTCGGATTCCACGCGGTAGGGCAACCCGTCGCGGGTCTCGATAACCCTGGTCTCCAGCAGATCCTTGAAATCGTTCAGGACGAAGTACTGCATAATTACGAGGTCGGGATTCAGATCGAAGCCCCAGTGAGCCATGAAGGCGACATAGGCGTCCGGAGAATACCCGTCCGCGTAACCGGCGTTGATCACTTCGTACCGCCGGGACCTGTCGATCTTGTCGTTCAGCATGTTCTGCAACAAGGCGGTGTGAACCTGCTTGTCGTCGACGGCCCCATTGAAGGCGAAGGAATCGCCCAGCAGGATCATGCGATAGGTCGAGTCGGGTTTCTCCCAGGCGAATTCCTCATTCCTGAAACCGTGGGAGTTGACGGTGATGGATCGGGTTGCGTCCGCCTCCAGGATATACGTCAGGTTTGAATAACCGGGCTTGAGTTCGATGGGAAGGATCGTGCTTGGGCGGAACAAGCCCGGCGACAATTCCATGGCTCGATTCAACGTCATGCCGGGACGGAATGCGGCCAGCATCATTTCGGCTATAAGCAGCGACATGACCGTGGAAAAGCCCAACAACAGGAAGCGCGAGAAGAGGTGGCGACTCCGGGCGGTATCGCGCTGGCGGAAAACG
>CBDURF010000175.1:0-7015 GCA_965369705.1 uncultured bacterium | reverse complement strand
ATGATCCGTTGTCCGCCAAACCCGCTGAATGTCTCTACCAGCACCAACACACTTGACTTGTCAAAAACACCCTGGTAATCGAATTCATTCGCTTCTTGCGCAATGGTTCCGAGAGCAAAAAATGAAACCAAGAAGATTGTGATGGCGATCCGGTTCAGCATGTTGGTATACCCTTCAAGACCTCAGACAAGATCCACGATAGACCCGAAATCCGGATCAAAGAGCCGCTTGTAGATCCGGATGGCGAACCCATCAGTCATACCCGCCAGGTAATCACAGATGATGCGCGCGCGGCGATTGGTGTCGTCGCCGGCAAGGGACATTTCTTCCTCGAAATCACGCGACAGCAGGGCGCCGCTGGAGGGGCCGCCCTGGAGGTAGTTTTCCCGCAGCGCATCGAAGAGCCGTTCGAGCATGAAGCCGCCCTTGTGCTCGAGCTGGCAGACCTGGGGCGACTGGAACACCAGATCCACGGCCAGGCGGGCGTAGAGTTTCTGTTCCCGCACGATGTCCGGATCGACAACCAGCCCGAACCTGTAGCGGTTGGTCCGATCGCTCATGAAGTTGTCCCGTTCGACCAGGGAGCAGGCCTCGACGAAGGCGCCGATCTTGCGGTTCATGGAGCGTTCCAGATCGCCGGCGCCGATGACGGTGATCAGATCCTCGATGGCCACGCTGTCCTGGCCGTCGAGGTTCCGGTCGCCGGCCCAACGGTTGATCTTGTCCGTGGTCACGAAGCCGGCGTTGGCGCTGTCGACCAGGTCGTTCAGGGAATATGCCGTATCGTCGGCCCAGTCCATGATCTGGCATTCGAAGCTGCGGAAGTCGTTGAGCTTTTTGCCCGGGGTCAGATCGTCGGGGAAGGAAGCTTCCTCGAAGACGAAATCCAGGTACTTCTGCTGATCATCATAGATGAAGTGCTTGACCGGGTTCTCCCACTGCCTGAACAGGGTCTTGTATTTGAGCACACCGTCCACGAAGGCCCGGGTGGGATTCAAGCCGCGGCGGCTGCGCCCGCTGGTGAAGATGATTTCAGTGATCAGCCGCAGGGTCTGCGCGTTCCCCTCGAAACCTCCGTAGGGCTTCATCAAACGATGCAGGGTGCTTTCACCGGCGTGGCCGAAGGGCGGATGGCCGATGTCGTGGGCCAGGGCCGCGGCCTCGACCAGGGCGTTGTCGATGAAGAACCCATCGGTGAGCTGGGCGTTGGAACTGTTCAGGTAGCGGGCGATGGAGCCCGCGATCTGGGCCACCTCGATCGAGTGGGTCAAACGGGTGCGGTAGAAGTCGTATTCACCGGACAGGAATACCTGGGTCTTGGCCTGCAGCCGGCGAAAGGCGGCGTTGTGGATCAGACGGTCCCGGCCGCGCTGGAAGACGCTGCGGTAGTCGGACCGGCCGGGTTCGAGTTCCGCGCGGTCGAAGTCGTTGTAGAAATCATTGGTCATGGCCTGTCTGCTTTCCGGGAGGAACGCTGGCGAACGGCTTCATAGAGCAGCACGGCCGCCGAGGTGGAGACGTTCAACGAGTCGCCGACCCCGAGCATGGGGATGCCCACGGTCAGATCCGCCCGAGTGAGCCAGCCGGGGCCGAGACCGTCGTGCTCGGCGCCCAGGACGATGGCGGTCGGTCCGGTCAGCCCGATTTCGTCCCAACGGTGGTCGGCCACCGGGCTGGTGGCCACTGCGGCGATGCCCCTTGACCGCAGGAATTCCTGTACGGCATCGGTATTCGCGGCGACCGTCGGCACCGAGAAGAAGGTCCCCCGGGAGGCCCGCATGACGTTGGGATTGAAAAGATCGGTGCCGTCGCCGCAGACGATGACTGCGTGGGCGCCGGCTCCATCGGCCACGCGCAGTATGGCGCCCAGGTTGCCAGGTTTTTCCACGCTTTCCAGCACGACCAGCAACGGATCAGGGGGCAGATCCAGATCCTTGAGCGAAAGAGCCAGTTGGGGCGCGACCACGAGCATCCCTTCGCCCTGATCCCGGTACGAGATCTTGTCCATGACCGGTTCGTTGACCTGGATGTGTTCCAAACCCGTCAGATCGAGAAGACGGTCCAGGACATCCGCGGATTCCGGAGAGACACGCTCGGGACAGAAGAAGAGAGTCCGCAGGGGATAGCCGGCGTCCAGGGCCCGGGCGATGACCAGCGGTTCCTCGATGAGGGTCAGCCCGCCGCGGTCCCTTTCCCGGCGCGTGCGCAGCTTGACCAGCTCCTTGATCCGGTCGTTCTGCAGGCTGGTGATGATCAAGGTCTCGTCGTTCATGCTTCCGGTTCCCCGAAAAAGGAGGAGTTTTTCACGGCCGGCGGCAGGGTCGTGATCTTCCGTGTCCGGTAATCGAAACAGGCCATCCCGTTTTCGACCAGGGCGATGGCCTGGCCGTCACCGTTCCGCTTGACCCGGTAGAAGATACGAAAGCCGCTCCGTGACGGCTCGCCGGCCGCCACCTCGAACACCAGTCGATCCCCGGCGTAGGCCTCACCCTGGTAGACGACCGCCGTGTCGCCCAGGATCAGACTCACTCCGCCGAAATCCAGTTCGCTCAACCGGTGCGCAGCCAGGAAGGCGACCCGTGCCTCGTGCACGAGTGAAAGCAGCCGGTCGTTCCCGAGATGCCCGCCGTAGTTCAAATCGGTGGTCCGCACGACCAGTTCGCACGAGAACGGGTAGGCGGACAGGGGATTCAGTTTCAAGCGGGGCATGTTCCCTCCGATCAGTTACCCCACCAGCACCCCGGCGATGGTGGCGGTCAACCACGAGGCCAGCGCGCCCCCGAACATGGCCTTCAGGCCGAGGGCGGCCACGTCGGCCCGGCGCGTGGGCATGATCGTGCCGATGCCGCCGATCTGGATGGCGATACTCGAAAAGTTGGCGAATCCGCACAGGGCGTAGGTGCCGATCACGACGCTGCGGGGCGACAGTGAGCCGGCGTCGCGGGCGGCGATCAGTTCGATGTAACCCACGAATTCATTGACGGCGATCTTGGTGCCCAAAAGGTTGCCGAAGGTGGCCGCTTCGGACCAGGGTACGCCCATGACCCAGGCGATGGGGGAGAAGACCCAGCCGAAGATCTGCTGCAGGGAAAGGCCCACGAATCCCAGACCATAATTGATCATGGCCACCAGGGCGATGAAGGCCAGCAGCATGGCCCCGATGTTGGCCGCCAGCTTCAGGCCCACGCCCGCGCCGCCGGCCGCGGCGTCCAGCACGTTGGCGTATTCGCGCGGCACGTCCAGGGTGACCGTGCCCCGGGTGGGCGATTCCTCGGTCTCGGGGTACATGATCTTGGCCACGACCAGCGCCGCGGGGGCCGACATCACGCTGGCGGCCAGCAGGTGCCCCGCGTCGACGCCGAAGCGCACATAGGCAGCCATCACCCCGCCTGCGACGGTGGCGAAGCCGCCGACCATCACGGCCATCAGTTCGCTCTGGGTCATCGTCGGCAGGTAGGGACGGATCACCAAGGGCGCTTCGGTCTGCCCCACGAAGACGTTGGCGGCGACCGAAAAGCTCTCGCTGCCGCTGGTGCCCATGGTCTTGCGCATGACCCAGGCCATGCCGCGGATCACGATCTGCATCACGCCGAGGTGGTAGAGAAGAGCCATCAGGCTCGAAAAGAAGATGATGGTCGGCAGGATGTGGATGACGAACACCGTGCCGATGGGCATGAGCTGCCCCGTGACCGAATCGGTGACCTGGATGTGGCCCGCTTCGGGGTTGATGAAGGTCACCAGGTCTTCGCTGGTGCGGTAGAGATTTCCCCACAGGAACGAGGCGCCCGCGTCGGTGAAGGCCAACAATCGGGAGACGAAACTGCGCGCGCCGCTGAAGACGGCCCCGCCCCAGGGGGTGCGCAGCAGGATCACCGCCAGGAAAAGCTGGAGGCCCAGACCCCAGCCGGCCACGCGCCAGGGAAAGCGACGGCGGTTGTTGCTCAGCAGCCAGGCCACGAGCAGCAGCACGACGATACCCAGAAGAGAGATGGAATTTTCGAGCAAGGCGGCCTCCCGAAGGGAAAAAATGTGGAATTCAGGCGATTATTCCCGAATGCGGTCCCTTTGGTCCACTACCAAATTGACAGTCGGGGGGTTGGCGGGTATTTTTTCGCCATGAAGGAACTGGATGGAAAACCACTCCCGCCTGTCATCATCGGGATTGCAGGCGGTTCGGGCTCCGGCAAGACGACCGTGGCCCATCGCGTGCGGGAAGCCTGCCCCGGAAAGACCATCCAGATCATCCATCACGACTCCTACTACTTCGACAATTCCCACCTGCCCCTCGAAAAACGGGCCGAGATCAACTACGACCATCCCAACGCCTTCGAAACCACCCTGCTGGTCGAGCATCTGCAGGCCCTCAGGGCGGGATGCGCGGTCCAGATTCCCTGTTACGACTACGCCACGCACAGCCGGTTGAAGGAAACCGCCCTGTGCGAACCCGCGGACATCGTCTTCGTGGAGGGGATCCTTGTCCTGGAAGCCCCCGAACTGCGCAGTCTGATGGACATTCGCCTTTACATCGA
Source organism: uncultured bacterium (assembly GCA_965369705.1). GTDB lineage: Bacteria > Krumholzibacteriota > Krumholzibacteriia > LZORAL124-64-63 > LZORAL124-64-63 > JAGLCY01. The sequence continues at coordinate 2,486 of CBDURF010000175.1, read as the reverse complement.
CGTCGACGCCGACGAACGGGTGCTGCGCCGCATGAAAAGGGACATTCTCAAGCGCGGCCGGACCATGGAATCGGTCATGGACCAGTATCTCAACGTCGTGCGCCCGATGCACCTGCAATTCGTATGGCCGAGCAAACGCTACGCGCATCTCATCATTCCCGAGGGCGGCTACAACAAGGTGGCCATCGATCTGATCGCCACCAAGATCCAGGACATCATCCGGGAACGCGACCGGCTGCGGGCGCTGGGGCAGAAGATCGAACAGGCCAAATCGGACGAGACTTGATTGATGGGGCCGGCGGCCGCCGGTCCCGGGCATTTTCAAGACTGGAGGCGGAACGTGACCTTCGACGATCAGGAATACCTGCAACGTTACCCGTTCATCGACCGGATCCTGATTTCCTCCGAGGAAATCCAGCTCCGGATCCGGCAGCTCGGCAACGAGATCAGCCGCGCCTACCAGGGGTCGATCCCCATCTTCGTGTGCATCCTCAAGGGGGCCTATCCCTTCCTGGCCGATCTGACCCGCTGCGTCTCGGTCGACCACGAGGTTGATTTCATGGCGGTGTCCAGCTACGAAGGCGGCACCCAGAGCACCGGCGTGGTGAAGATTGAAAAGGACCTCAAGGGCAACATCACCGGCCGCGACGTTATCCTGGTCGAGGACATCATCGACACGGGACTGACCATCGCCCACCTCATGGATCTGCTGGGCACGCGTAATCCGCGCAGCATCCGGGTGGCCAGCCTGCTGGACAAGAAGCCCGCCCGCATCAAGGACGTGGAACTGCACTACGTCGGTTTCGAGATCCCCAAGGAATTCGTGATCGGGTACGGATTGGATTACGACGAGAAATACCGCAATCTGCCGTTCATCGGCGTCATGAAGGCTTAGGAGAACATGAGCGGAAACCATAACCACGCCGATCAGCCGCAGTTCCGGGAGGCCCTGACCTTCGACGACGTCCTGCTGGTGCCCGGTTATTCCGAGGTCACCCCCAAGGACATCGACACCTCGACCGACCTGACCAGGACGATCCGCCTGCAGATCCCCTTCCTGTCGGCGGCCATGGACACGGTGACCGAGGCGGACATGGCCATCGCCCTGGCCCGGGCCGGGGGTATCGGCGTCGTACACAAGAACATGGAACCCAAGGCCCAGGCGAGCGAGGTCGAGCGGGTCAAGCGTTCGGAATCGGGCATGATCACCGATCCCATCACCCTGGAGCCCGACAAGTCCATCGACAAGGCCCTGGAGCTGATGAAGCATTACCGGATCAGCGGCGTGCCCATCACCGAGGGCAGGAAGCTGGTCGGCATCCTGACCAACCGCGACCTGCGCTTCGTGAAGAACACGCGGCAGCAGGTGCGCGAGGTCATGACCAGCGAAAACCTGATCACCGTGCCCGAAGGCACAACCCTGGAGGACGCCGCCCACATCCTGCACAAACACCGCATCGAGAAGCTGCTGGTGGTCAACGGCGACGGCGAACTGCGCGGCTTGATCACGGTCAAGGACATCCAGAAGAAGCTGGACTATCCCGACGCCAGCAAGGACGAGGGGGGCCGGTTGCGGGTGGCCGCGGCGGTCGGCGTGGGGCCGGACACCATGCTGAGGGTGGATCTGCTGGTGGACGTGGGGGCGGATCTTCTGGTGGTCGACACCGCCCACGGGCACAGTCGCAACGTGCTGGACACCGTCAGCGCCATCAAGAAGAAGTATGACCGGGTCCAGGTTCTGGCCGGCAACATCGCCACCGCGAGCGCGGCTCAGGCCCTGATCGACGCGGGTGCCGACGCGGTGAAGGTGGGCATCGGGCCCGGTTCGATCTGCACCACGCGGGTCGTCGCGGGGGTGGGGGTGCCCCAGATCACCGCGATCATGGATGTGGCGACTGTCACCAAGAAAGCGGGCATTCCGCTGGTGGCCGACGGCGGCATCCGTTACAGCGGCGACGTGGCCAAGGCCATCGCCGTGGGAGCCGACGTGGTGATGGCCGGTTCGCTGCTGGCCGGCACCGACGAATCGCCGGGCGAGAAGATCCTCTACGAGGGTCGCGTCTACAAAACCTACCGCGGCATGGGTTCGCTTGGCGCCATGCAGCAGGGCAGCAAGGACCGCTACTTCCAGGGTGAGATCACCGAGGCGGACAAGCTGGTGCCCGAGGGCATCGAAGGCCGCGTGCCGTACAAAGGCAAGGTCCAGGACGTTTTGTACCAGATGGTCGGCGGCCTGCGCAGTGGGATGGGGTACTGCGGTTGCAGGACCATCGCGGTGTTCCAGGAGAAGGTGGAGATGGTGCGGACGACGGGAGCGGGGATTGTTGAAGGGCATCCGCATGATATCCAGATTACTAAAGAGTCGCCCAATTATGGTAAGGGGGGGCGGTAGGCTGCCTCCGGAAACCCCTTGGCTGATGCCCCCGCGGCTGCTTAGGGCTTCGCATGCGCCTCCGCGGGGGCATCAGCCAAGGGGTTTCCGGAGG
>CBDURF010000174.1:0-7054 GCA_965369705.1 uncultured bacterium | reverse complement strand
ATAACCGGGCAATAGCACTCGATCACCATGTCCGATCCCCGCCGCCTTGAGTATGGCATGCAAGGCGACCCTGCCCTTGAAGAAAGTGTACAGCTTGGATTGGGTATTCAAGGTCACCGTGGATTCCTTTTCTGGAGTTCCACGAATCATAAATGCTTTGGTTATTTGTGCAATTACGAACTACTTCCAAATCAGGTTAACGAAAAGTTTTATAATTGGCTGAATGATCCATTCTTCTTATCCGGTATCAGGAAAATTTCGGTAAACCAGCCATTAGTCCAATAAAAAAACCACTGTACACCACTTGGCCCAGTCTCTATGCTTTGACCCGATCAGGATGCTGAAACCAGCAACCAATGAGCTTTTTGCATCGATCTGACCCCACCACCGGCGGTCAGTTCATCCGGTCCCCGAAACGGATTTCGGGAACAGGCCTTGAGGCCATACGGAGATGTCATGCTGAAACGAAGTTTGGATATCCTGGGGGCAGGGGTCGGTCTGATCTTCTTCTTCCCCTTCCTCGCGATCATCGCCGCCGCCATCAAGCTGACCAGCCCGGGCCCCGTGTTCTTTCGCCAGGAGCGGGTGGGCCACCACGGCCGCATCTTCCGCATCTACAAGTTCCGTTCCATGAGGGCCGATTCCCACCTCCGCGGCGCCAGGCTCACCGCCAGCGACGACCAGCGTATCACCCGGCTGGGCGCCTTCCTGCGCCGCCACAAGCTGGACGAACTGCCCCAGCTGATCAACGTTGTGGTGGGAGACATGTCCCTGGTCGGCCCCCGGCCCGAGGTGAAGGAATTCGTGGATCTGTTTCCCGGGGAATACGCCCGGATCCTGAAGGTCAGACCAGGCATCACGCACCAAGGCACGCTCATGTTCCGCAACGAGGAGGACATCCTGGCCGGCACGGCCGATCCGCGCGCTCTGTACCTCCGGTTCGTCATGCCCCTGAAGCTGAAGATCTACCAGGACCAACTGGAACAGCCGCTCACCGAGGAACTGAAGATCATCCTGGCCACCTTGTTCCCGACCCTGTGGCTGAAGTCCTACCCCGCTGTCCAGGTCGAAGACCCGAACGTGGCCAGCCTGCCGGCCTATGCCCAGCAGACGACCCGATTGGCCGCCCAGCAGGACGCCGGGGTCGCGGCCCGCACGGAAAAGGCCCTCGAGGAAATGGCCTAACCCGGATTATTCATGAATCATCGACTGCAGCGGCGTTGTCGCTCTGGGTTTCGTGGGCCCGGACCTTGCGCACGGTCCTGATCGTATACAAAGCTGAAAACAACAGGATGGTGGCCAACAGGAAATGGCTCAGTTGCAGGGAGCAATACTGCATGGCGAAGCCGGCGGCCGAACAGAAGATCATGGCCAAGCCGTAGCGGATGGTGATGGCCTGGTGGGAAAGGCCCAGGACCACGAGCCTCTGGTATAGATGGCTGCGGTGAGGCCGCACGGGATTGCGGCCGTGGACCAGGCGGTTGATCAGGGTGAAGGATCCATCGTAAAGGAACGGCCACAGGATGAGCACGGGAATGATGAACGAAATCCCGTGACTTTTGGGGCCGAAGGCCGCCCGGAGCCCCATCAGGGCGAGCAGGAATCCCAGGGGCAGGCTGCCGACATCGCCCATGAAGACATTGGCCTTGGGGAAATTGTATTTGAGAATGCCGACCGCGGATCCGGCGGCCAGGGCGCCGGAAATGGCCAATTCGTAATCCCCGGTGGTGACGCCGAGCAAACAGAAGGTCGTGCCGCCGAAAATCAGTTGGGTGAAGGCCAGGCCGTTGATGCCGTCCATGAAGTTGTAGATGTTGGTGAACCCGACCAGCCACAGCAGGCTGGCCAGCCATCCCCAGAGGCCCAGATCCCATGAAGTTCCGAAGGGAATGCCCGGATCCGCGAGGCGCAGGCCGCTGAGATATAGAGCCAGGGCTCCGACCCCGATCTGGATGAGCAGCTTCAGGAACGGGTTCAAGTTCCGCCGGTCGTCCACGTACCCGAGTGCCGCCAGGGCGCCCATGCCCATGGTTGCCGCAACGACAAACCCGTCCGGGGCGAGCATGCCCAGGTCGGGAAAGGGGAACCGCAGAGCCCAGGTCGATGTCATGCCCAGACACCAAGTGAAGACGATGACGATTCCGCCGCCGCGGGGAACGGGAATGTCGTGGCTGCTGCGTGGGTTGGGAATATCGAGCATGGCCCTGTTCCGCAATTGACGGATCACCCAGGGGGTCATTATCAGATTTACCAGCAGTGCGCCCAGAAAGGCGAACAGGGGGGCCTCAAGCATATGACAGCCGCGTTCCTTTCGGATTCCTTGCCGACCTCTCGCGTGTCGCGGTACGAGATGCGGACCTTGGCATACAATTGCGCCCATGGCAAGGTTGACCAGGGTCGGTGACCATGGAAATTGTCTGCCAGGACCCCTTTCGGCGATTTAACGAAAAGTAGACAACAGGTACCGGATCCACTAATTTTCCGGCGCAACGACTCTTTCCCGGCGGGAGGCGCCCCCTGAACATCCTGTTTTTCATACCCGAAGATTGGTATGTCTGCTCCCACCGTCTGCCCCTGATCAGGGGCGCCCGCCGGGAGGGCCATGCCGTCACGGTGGTTACCAGGGTCAAGGACCATGGGGCGGCGATCGAGGCGGCCGGCGCCGCATTGGTACACACCAAGCTGCGCAGGGGATTCCAGAATCCGGTGGCCGAGATCCTGGGTCTGATCGACCTGATCCGGATCTACCGTCGTCTCAAGCCGGATCTGGTGCACCACGTCACTCCCAAATCCTCGCTTTTCGGATCGTTGGCGGCTTGGTTCACCGGAGTGCCCGGCGTCGTCAATGCCTTGGCGGGACTCGGGTACCTGTATGCTTCCTCCGGCTTGAAGGCCAGGATCATTCGCCCGGCGGTTTCCCTGGCCTTTCGTATCCTCCTGGGCCGGGGACGAAACCGGGTGATCGTGCAGAACGTGGATGACCAGGCGTTTTTCCTGGACATGATCGGAAACGATCCTGACCGGGTGGTGTTGATCCAGGGTTCGGGGGTGGATACATCCGAATTCAGACCTGTCGAACCTCCGCCCACGGACAAGATCCGCGTTTGTCTGGTGGCCCGGATGATCTGGGAAAAAGGGGTGAACGAAACAGTGGACGCCGCCCGCAGGATGAGGAAGATGCGCGACGACATCGAATTCATCCTGGTGGGGGCCCCCGACTCCGAAAGTCCTTCGGGAGTTCCGGTGGAAAACCTCCGGGCCTGGCATGAGGAGGGAGTCATTACCTGGCTGGGCCATGTCGACAATGTTTCGGCCCTGCTCAACGGCTGTCACCTGGCCCTGCTGCCGACGTATTACAAGGAGGGTTTCCCGAAATCCCTGCTGGAAGCGGCCGCTTGCGGTTTGCCGATCGTCGCCACCGATGTCACCGGTTGCCGGGAAATCTGCCGGGATGGGATCAACGGCCTGTTGATCCCGCCGCGGGACGTTGATTCCATCGTGGCAGCGGTCTCGCGTCTGGCCGACGACCACGCCCTGCGATCGCGCTTCGGACGGGAATCCCGCCGATTGGTCGAGACCCATTTCTCGGAAGAAATCGTCGTCGAGCAGACCATGGAGCTCTATCGAACCATGCAACAGGAGTTGGATGTGCGATGAGTGGCGCGGGACGGGTTCTGGTCACGGGGGCAGGCGGTTTTCTCGGCCGGCCGCTGTGTTCTCTCCTCAAGCAGGAGGGTTACGAGGTTCTCGCCGTCGACATGGGGAGCTCCGACGGCCCTTGGGACGAATTGAGGGTGATGGACCTGACGCGACCCGGGGCCTGCGACGGGTTGTGCGACGGTGTCGAGGCCGTGTTTCATCTGGCCGCGAAAACCCACGCGGTGAGCCGGTCCCGCGCCGAGGAGCTTGAGTACCGCGTGCTGAATGTCGACCTGACGCGCAACCTGATCGCCGCGGCCGTTCCGGCCGGAGTCCGCCGGCTGGTCATGATGAGCAGCGTGAAGGTCATGGGGGAGGGTGGCTTCGAACCCCAGAACGAGGCTGCCCCGCCGCGTCCTGATTCGGCCTACGGGAGGACCAAGATGGAAGCCGAACGCCTGGTCCACGCCGCGGGCGCCGGGCATGGCCTACACACCTGCGTGCTGCGCGCGCCCCTGATCTACGGCCCGGGAGTGAAGGGAAATCTCCGGTCAATGATCACCGCCATAGCGCACCGCAGATTCCCGCCGCTGCCCGATACACGGAACAGGCGGTCGTTGGTCGATGTGCGGGATGTCGCCCGGGCGCTGGTGCTGGTCGCCTTTCACCGCCGGGCCGCCGGCCGGACCTACCTGGTGACCGATGGCCACTGGTATTCGACCCATGAAATCTGCGGCCTGATCCGGTCAGCCCTCGGGCGGGATATTCCGCGCTGGCATATTCCCGAAGGGGCGTTGAAGGGGGCCGCTTTCCTGGGGGGCGGATTGCGCAAATTGGGTCTGCCCTTTCCCTTCGACCGGACCGTCTACCACAAGATGCTGGGCTCCGCCTGTTATTCCTCGCGGGCCATTGAGGAGGAGCTCGGTTTCCGGCCGGAATTCACCTTGGACAAGTCATTGCCCGGGATGATCAAATAATCTATGCTCGCCGGTGGAATCCAATCGATCATTTCCGGAGTGGGATCCTTGATCTGATGAAGAACGAAACGAAAATCACCGACAATGCCTGGCGGGACCGTATACGGACCCGCGGGGCCAGGATTCTGCGTGAAGAGGGCAAGCTGACCCAACTCGTCCGCAGCCAGCGCCTGCTGTTCACCCTGTTGTTTTTCGGATTTCTTTCGGTGATCTCGGTGACCCTTTCCTTCCTGCTGCGGTTCGTGGTCCTGGATAACATTCTCAGTACCTCCCTTCAAAACTGGCACCTGTGGTGGTTGGCCATGCTGGGGGTGACGGTGCCCGTGCGCCTGGTGTTTTTCTGGGCGATCGGGCTGCACCGGCAGTCTTGGCGGTTCGCCTCGGTGGAGGATTTGCCGCCCCTGGTGCTGAGCGTGATGTCCAGTTCCGCCCTGATCATCATCGCGCTCTGGGTCTTCTGGACCAGTCCCGGCGGCTTCCCCCTGTCCACCCTGGCCATCGACATGGTGCTGTGCCTGGTCCTGGTGACCCTGGGGAGGTTCGCGTACCGCATCGCCGGCGGGCCGGCGGATCATCTGGGCAACCGGGCTCCCCGTCGGCGGGCGATCATCGTGGGCGCCGGCAACGCGGGCCACCTGACTATCGAGGCCATGCAGTCCCCCCGGCTGGGCGGCTTCAAGCCGGTGGCCATCGTCGACGACAATCCGCAGGTCAAGGGCATGCGGATTCGCGGCGTGGTGATCATGGGAAATATCGACGAAATCGCCGAGGTGGCCCGGCGCAAACAGGCCGATGTCGTGGTGCTGGCCATTCCCTCGGCTTCGACGTCCCAGCTCTATCGGATCGTCAATCGCTGTCAGGAATCGGGCTTGCCCCTCAAGTCGGTGCCCAGTTTCTGGGAGATCATGGAGAGCGACAAGCCGGGCGTCCGACGCGTGGAGGATTTCAGCACCGACAGCCTGCTTCACCGCCGTCCGGTGGCCGGCGATCTGTCGGTTTTGGAGGAACTGCTGGCCGGCAAGCGGGTGCTCGTCACCGGGGCGGCCGGCAGCATCGGCTCCGAGCTTTGCCGGCAGATCACCGAGGCCGGGGCGGCCTACGTGGCCTGTCTGGACAAGGATGAAAACGGGCTGTTCCGCCTCGAGCGCGAACTGCGTGATCAACCCCGGGAGACCCGTTTCGACTTCCTGCTCGGGGACATCAAGAACAAGATGCGCCTCGAGGTGTTTTTCGAGCAGGCCAGGCCCCATATCGTGTTCCACGCCGCGGCCTACAAGCATGTTCCCATCCTGCAGTTCCATCCCGAGGAAGCCGTCGACAACAACATCTTCGGCACGCGCCAGCTGGCCGACCTGGCTCTGCGCCACCGGGTCGAACGATTCGTGATGATCAGCACCGACAAGGCCGTCAATCCGACGAACGTGATGGGCGCAACCAAACAGGTGGCCGAAAAGGTGGTGCTGGCGCGGGCGGGTGATGATTCCGGAAGCTGTCAGTTCTCGATCATCCGCTTCGGGAACGTCCTGGGCAGCGCCGGCAGCGTGGTGGAGATGTTCCACACGCAGATCAGCAGGGGCGGGCCGGTGACCGTGACCCATCCGGAAATGGTAAGATTCTTCATGACCATCGCCGAGGCGGTTCAACTGGTCCTTTTCGCCGCGGCCATGGGCGCCGGGGGGGAGGTCTTCATCCTCGACATGGGTGAACCGGTGAAGATCGACGATTTGGCCCGCCAGATGATCCGTCTCTCCGGGCTGACCCCCGACGTGGACGTGGACCTCGAATACATCGGACTGCGGCCGGGTGAGAAGCTGTTCGAGGAACTATGGGCCGCAGGCGAAGAACCCCGCAAGACGGACAACCCCGGCATCCTCGTCGCCCGCCGTCAGTCCATCGACCCTGAGGCCGTCGGTTCGGGCGTCGACAGGCTCGTGGCCGCGGCGAGGTCCGGCGATCGGGCTTCGTTGTGGAAGGAACTGCTCGATCTGGTACCAGATTTTTCCGGCCACACCGGAGACCGGGCCGAGATCCCTCCGGCGGAGCCCGCGCCCTCCGGGTCCGACGAATCATGACCAATCCCGAACCTTCCTTGCGTCACAATTTTTCCTGGACCCTGCTGGGCAACGTGACATACGCGGCCTGCCTCTGGGGCATTCTGGTGGCCTTGACCAAGTTGGGGGAGCCGGAAACCGTGGGCCGGTTCGCCTTGGGCTCCGCCATCGCCAACCCCGTCATCATGTTCAGCAATCTCCACTTGAGGGCGATCCTGGCGACTGATGTCAATGACACCCACGAATTCCGCGATTACCTGGGGCTGCGTATGGTGATGCTGCCCACCGCGTTTGTGGTAGTCATGTTGATTGCGGTCGTTTTCTATCAGCCGCAGCAGGTCCTCGTGATCGGGCTCATCGGTCTGGTGCGCGTTGTCGAGTCTTTCA
>CBDURF010000173.1:0-7133 GCA_965369705.1 uncultured bacterium | reverse complement strand
GTACACCCAGTCCCCCGTACATGAACCAGGGATCCAGGATTATGTTGGCCACCGTCGCCACGACCAGGTAATCATGGTAGGAGTGGGTGTCGCCCTGCGCGTTGAGGCTGCCTCGCCGCGTTTCCCGCGGCCCAGCGCGTTGCCGATCGGCACGGTCGTCCCCGTGGGAAAACTCATGCCCATGGCCAGCAGGGTGAAAAAGATCGGAAAGGTCAGCGATAGGGCGGCCAGGGCGTCGGTCGACATCCGGCCCGCGTAGAAGGTGTCCACCACGTTGTACATGGTGTTGAAGAACATGCCCACCGAGGCCAGCACGGCCAGCCTGCGGATCAGGACCGGAATCGGATCGGTGGTCAAATTGAAGCGGATCGCGAATATCAGGAGCAGAATATACCCATATTCGTGGCAGGCCACACGTCATCTCTTCCAAAAGTTGCCGAAATAGAGTAGAATGTCAGTGAGGGGATAATATTTTCCAGTGGCTGAGCCGTCCCGGGTCTTCTTATCATGGATAAGTACAGACCATCAATCAAGGGGAGCGTGTGCCCTTGAGAAAAAATAATTTCACAACCGAAATCGAGGCTCTGCACCAGCAGGTCCGGGACCTTCAGGCTCAACTCGCCCAGTACCAGGAAAAGGGCGGTCTACCCAACTACCGCGAATTGTTCGAACGCTCCACCGATGCCAACCTGATCATCGACGGCGACACCTTCGTGGACTGTAACGAAGCCACCGTCAAGATGCTCCGCTACGCCAACCGGGAGGAGCTGCTTCAGACCCACCCATCTGAACTGTCTCCCGAGTTCCAGCCCGACGGCCGGATATCCTACGAGAAGGCCAACGACATGATGGGCATCGCCTTCGCCAGGGGCAGCCACCGTTTCGAGTGGAACCACCAGCGGGCCGACGGCGAGGTATTTCCCGTCGAGGTTCTGCTGACCTCGGTCCCGAGTGGGGACCGCAACGTTCTTCACGTGGCCTGGCGGGAGATCACCGAACGGAAGCAGCTCGAAGAAGAATTGCGCCACGCCCAGAAGATGGAGGCGGTGGGCAAACTGGCCGGTGGCATCGCCCACGATTTCAACAACATCCTCGTGGCGATCATGGGTTATGCGGAAATCCTCAAGTCCGGGGTGATCGACAAGCCCGAACTCGTGGAGGATGCCGAGGAGATCCTCCGGGCCAGCGAGAAGGCCGCCACTCTGACCGCGCAGCTGCTGGCGTTCAGCCGGAAACAGGTTCTCAAACCCGAGGTGATCGATCTCGACGTCGTGGTGGACCGGCTGACGGGCATGATCCGACGCCTGATCGGCGAGGACATCGAGATGATTCTGAACAGTGCCGGGATACCCCTGCCGGTCAAGGTTGATCCGGGCCAGATCGAGCAGGTCATCCTGAACGTCGTGGCCAACGCCCGCGATGCCATGGCCCACGGCGGCACTCTCACCATCACGACGACCCGTGGCGCCAAGCTGGGCACCAACGGCGTGGATCTACCGGTGGGCCGGTACGTTTCCCTGAAATTCACCGATACCGGTTCGGGCATGAGCAGCGAGATCATCACACGCGCCTTCGAGCCCTTCTTCACGACCAAGGAAAGGGGCCGGGGCACCGGTTTGGGACTGTCCAGCGTCTACGGCATCGTCAAGCAGAGCGGCGGCGACGTACGGATCGTCAGCCACGAAGGCTCCGGCACCACCCTGGAAATCCTGTTGCCCGAATCCACAGAGCCCCTGTCCAGGCGCCAGACTCCCGAAACCGACCTCGGCGCGGGGGCGCCAGGGGGTGAACGCATCCTGGTGGTGGAGGACGACGTGGCCGCCGGACGGCTCATCACCAAGACCCTGGAAAGAGAGGGTTACCAGGTCGTTGTGGCCCACAACGGGAAAGAAGCCCTCGCGCTTTCCGAACAGAACGGCTGGTCCTTCGACATGGTCTTGACGGACGTTATCATGCCGATCATGAACGGACCCGAACTCGTGGTCAAGCTGCGCCGGAACATGCCCGATCTCGCCGCCCTCTTCATGTCCGGTTACACGGACGACATTTTGGAAAGGCAGGGGTTTTCCCTCGAGGACGTCGATCTGCTCCGCAAACCTTTCTCGCCCGGTCGTCTGCTCGGCAGGGTCCGCACGTTCCTGCGACGGCGCAACGCCGAGAAGTGAACGGGGCGGATGGTCATCTCCAAGTGACAAACATTTTCCAATCCTTCTTCATCAGGGCCGGCTTGCCGCCGGTTCTGATTTTGTTGGCGCTGGTGTGTCTTCCGGGCGGCGCCGACGGCGCTCCTAGCGATTGGCCTTTTCCCGATGAATTCCGCTCCCGCCTCGTCTTCGTGCATCCCCTGGTCAATTACGCCGTCAACCCGGTCTGGCAAAGGGATTGGGAGCGCCATCTGGCCAGCGCCAGCGGCGTGCAAACCACCGTGGGCAGCGTCGCCACCGAAGATCTGTACACCGACCTGACCCTCAACATCACCGAACCGCTGGGCGACCGGTTCCGGTTCCTCTACCGGATGGTTTGGCGCGAGGGACTGCATATCGACGTTTCCCGCCAGGAACACTGGCTCGGTTTCGAGATGGGCCTGTTCGACCGGGTGGCCGCGTATCTGCAGGTGCATCCCACCCCGGACAAGGAAGAGTTCGATCTGCTGGCGGGGTTGCTGCTGACCGACGAATCCCGCGAGCGGTATCTGCGGGTCGGTCTGCGTCTGGACGACTTCATGTACGAACGGAAAAACGACCTGGGCGGAACGTCACAGGAAGATCCGGTCGGCGTCCAGTGGGAGCTGCGTCACCAGATCGGCCGGTGGGAGCTGTTTTCAACCGGGCGTTACGGATCGGGGTCGCGGCGCACGTATCCGGACAGCACCCTGTCCCCCGGGGTGCTCGGGACGTTCCGCCGGGACGGCGCGTCCACGGTTCGTTTGCGGCATGTATGGACCGACCTGGATTTTGCGGGGGTGGAGGCATCGCACTATCGCTTCGAGGCCGTCGAACAAAGACGCGACGGTGCAGCCGGTTTCGAGTACGGCAACGAGTTCGTCCACCTGCGGGGTCTGGGCGTGGTCGGGATCGGTGGATCCTGGGGCCTGCGGCCGGAGATTCACTGGCTGCGGCAGTGGGCTTCGGCCCGGGGTCGGCGGGAGTTTGATCACCGTCGCGAAGACTTCTTTCCCGCTCTGTTCGTGGAGCTTCGCGCGCCCGGTAAATCGACCTGGGAACTGGGTTACCTGGCCAGCCATCACCAGTGGGAATACGCCGTCGGCGGCTGGACGGACAATCGCGACGGCTACACGGACAAGATCAAGTTCGGTTGGACCTATGCCTTTCTGCCCGCCGCCCGGGTGCAGTTCTCCCTGAGCCACGAGCTGGACCTCGACCGGTTCGGCGGTGGCAATGTCCAGTACCAGATGAATTTCTAACCTGTCGTCATAACTGATCCGGGGTCCAGTCGAAGTACGTTTTCGCCAGGGCCACGTGCGCCACCTCGTCGGCGGCGATTTTTCGAAATACGGCGGCGGTTTCCGGATCGATTTTTCCCAGATGCTGAATCAACCGGACACCCGCCCGGCGACCGCGCTCCTCGGCGCTGGCGATCCGGATACAGAACTCCTTCCCCGTGGCACATTCCTGCAGCGATTCCCACAGCGAGATCGACACCGGCCGGCCGGTAAGTTCGAAGCCCAATTCCGCCATGCGCCGGCGGATCATCTCGTAGTGGCGGATTTCATCGGGAACCTGAGCGGCCCAGTCGTCCCGCAGGGCCTGCGGCACGTCCTGGAAATGATCGGCGGCCCAACGGAAAGCCGCAATGGCCTGCAATTCGGCGAAGGCGGCGGTCCGCATGCGGTCGCCCAGACCTTCGGGCGTGCCCAGAGGCCGGGGTTTGGGCGGCCGCTCGCCGGGTTCGCAGATGATGAAAGGGCTGAAATCCATTTGAATCGGTTTGCCTCCCGAATTTATTGAAGCCGGACTCGGGTAACAGTATAGCAGGCACACTGCCCGGGATCACGTCCCACCCTGCATTGCGGTTAAAACCAGACTTTTTTACTATGTTTTCATGAGAGCTCGCCTGATGGCGGGATGAGACTGAGAAAAAAACCAAAGTGGAGGGAAAAAATAATGTCACAGGCAACAATAATAAACGGCGTCAACATCGACAATCTCATGACCGCCATCGAGGCCGTCAAATCGGATCCGGCCAACGGAAAGCTCACTTTCACCGTTCATTCCAAGTGGGATAACGGCTTCAAGGCCAAACACACCACTGGGAGTTTCGTGGTGGGCAAGGAAGCCGGCAGCCGGGAGCAGACCCACTCCCTCAGCACCGACGAACCCCATGAGATTCTCGGTGGCGACGCGGGCATCAGCCCCGCGGAAACGCTCATCAGTTCCCTAGCTGCCTGTTTGACGGTCGGCTACGCGGCCAACGCGGCGGCCATGGGAATCGACCTGGACGAACTGTCTTTCGAAATCACGGGCCATGGCAGTCTTGAGGGCTTCATGAACATCGGGGACAAGCGGGCCGGGCTGAGCAACCTGAGCATCAAGACCTTCGTCAAGTCCGACGCCCCCAAGGCGAAGCTAGACGAGTTGCACAACTACGTGAACGAGCACTCTCCCATCTGGGATACGATCTGCAACCCCGTCAGCATCACCTCCGAGATCGTTTCCGGTTAGACCTGCGCAACAACAGGGGTCTTCATTTCGTCGCGGCGAATTGGAGACCCTTCGTTTGTTTGTGACCTGATCCAAAGGTTGTCGGGAAGATTCCACCCGGTCATTTGATCAGCATGACCTTTTGCGTTCGGCTTTCGAAGTCTGTTCTTATTCGAATCAGGTAGCTACCTGAAGCAAGGGCTCGACCCGCATCATCACGCCCGTTCCATTCCAGAGAGTGGTCTCCCGCCGGGAAGGTCCTGACGGCCAGAGTTCGAACTTGGCGGCCGGTAAGGTCGAATATTCTGATCTGCACATGTTCCTGGTGTGTGAGGGAAAATGCGACGGTGGTCCGGGGATTGAAGGGATTGGGGTAGGATCGCATCGCGACTTCGGCCCGGGGCAGGTCGTCGAAAACACTTGCGACGCCGTCGGGACCGGCCCGGAGGATCGCGCCGCCCGGGCCCACCGCAAGGGCCACTCCGCCGCCCATGAGACAGACATCCTGGAAATAGATGGAGTAGGCGAAATCCCGCTGCCAGGTCGCCGCGCCGTCGTCGGTACGGAAGATGCCCTGGCCCACGGCGATGCCCGTCAACGGATCAATGAAACGGACCCCGTTGAGGTAGACGTTCTCGGGATTGGACTGTTGGGACCAGATCAGGCCCCCGTCGTCGGTAAGGAGGGTGGCGTTGCCGTCCACCCCGCCGACGGAGATGCCGTGCAGCAGGTCGACAAAGTGGATATCCTGCAGGTCGAGGAGGGAGGAGATTTGGATCTCCCAGGTGAGGCCACCGTCGGCGGTATGAAAAACATAACCGTAGAAGGTGCAGGTCCACCCGTGCAGGTCGTCGACGAAGTATACCGCCTGGTGGTAATCATAACCGTGGGATTCGCCCACCTCCTGCCAGGTCGCCCCGCCGTCTTCGGTACGAAGTATTGACCAATTAGCCCCCACGGCCACTGCGTGATCGGCATCGATGCAGGCAACGTCCCAGAGATCGTTGGTCGCGCCCGTTGCCAGAGGGGTCCAGGTCAAACCCGCATCATCGGTTCGCATGATGAACCCGTCCTCGCCCACAACCAGGCCTGTTTCCGCGTCAGCGAAATCCACACCCATGAAGGTTGTGTCACAGCCGGTGCTGATGTCGGTCCAGGTCAGGCCCGTATCGTCGGTGCGCAGTATGGTACCGTTGTGACCAACGACCACCGCAATCTCACTGGTGGCATTGTCGATGCTATTGAGCGGACTGGTGGATCCGGTCTGGTGGTTTACCCAGGTGGACCAGGTGGGATCACTCTGCCACAGGCTGCCCCTGCCGCCGGTCAGCAGGATATCGCCGCCGCTTGTGAAATCAACAGCACTCCAACCTCCCGTTGAGGGAGGAACGAGCGGGCTCCAATTGATTCCCCCGTCCGACGAGGTGATCAAGGCGCCGCTGCTGCCCAGAGCCACGGCAGTATCCGCATCGCGGAAGGTGACATCCATCAACCACTCAGCGGTGCCGCTGGAGCGCTGGAACCAGGTCTGACCGCCATTGTCGGAATTAAGCACCGTTCCGTTCGTGCCCACGACCACCCCGTTGGCGGCGTCGCCGAAATCGACAGCCTCCAACCGTTCGGTGGTATTGCTGGTCGGATGGGACCAGTTCGCGCCGCCGTCGGTGGTGCGGCAGACCACCCCGTTGCCACCCACGACCACGGCGGTTGTCGCATCGAAGAGGTGGACTGAATAGAGCCGCTCGGTGGTGCCGCTGTTCTGGGGTGTCCAGGTCGCGCCGCCATCCGTGGTCCAATAGATGGCTCCGGACCAGCCCACGATCACGCCGGTGTTCGTGTCGATGAAATCCACGGACTCAAGCCAGGGCAAAGGCGATACCCCCTGCTGCTGCCAGGTCTGACCACCATCGGTGGTACGCAGGATAATTCCGGCGAGGTCGATTTCACCGACGATGGTGCCGGTCATGTCGTCGGTGAAGTCGACACTCTGCAGCCAAGCGGTGGTGCCGGTGGGCAGGATGTGCCAGCCAAGGCCGCCGTCATCGCTTCGCAGCACCATGCCGCCTTCGCCGACGGCGTAGATGATATTGCTGTCGACAACCGAGAAATCCGCGAGGCTCTCGCCCTGGGGCTGGGGGTTGGCCCACTGCCAGTCGTGGCCGATCTCAGCCGCGGTCAGGCCGGGTATTGGGAGCAAACCGGTCAGCAGCAGTCCGCACAGCGCCAGGTTCAACGGTGACCGCGTGTCCATGTTTTTTCCTTCATCTCTTTCGATCTGCTAAATTGATTGCTTCCTGTTCACAACAAAAAATCCGTTCGTGTTGTCATGGCAGCGATTTCAATCGTCCAACTATAACATAAACGGGTGTTTATTATCATCCCGGCAAGGTCGGCGCGACCGGATTTGACTGCCACGGAGTGTATATCCATGTTTACGGCACACTGGCGGCGACCGGAACGCCGGGCACCGGC
>CBDURF010000172.1:0-7186 GCA_965369705.1 uncultured bacterium | reverse complement strand
GTGTACGGAGAGGCTTATTCCTCCCCGTTCATCCACGCTTTCGGTCCCAACCAGAACTCGAACCTGTATTCCACGGCCAACATTCCGTGGGCGGGCTTGACCTTCGGGGTGGGCATCAAGGTCATGGCGACCAACCTGAACGAGGAGGATCAGACCTTCCAGAAGGTTGTCCGGATCAATGACCTGGGGGATTTCGACCCCGGCCTGTCCGGCCAGTCGGGGACGGCGATCATGTCCGGCCCCACGATCTTCGGGGACACGGAAACCGACGGCAGGATCGATCTTTACGCGAGCGGGGTCTACTTGGGATCGGTCGATGGCATTCCCGGCTTCTGGGATACCCGCTGGGTGCCCATGGCCACGCCGGAAGCCTACATAGGCGGAATTGTGGGGCTCAAGGCGACGATCCGGTATTTCCCTTCCATGAAGCTGGGTGATATCGGCAAGTCCGAATACCTGGGTTACGGCCTGCAGTGGAGCGCCAGCGGAGTTCTGGAGAACCTACCCATCGATCTCATGGTCGGGTTCTTCACCCAGAGTCTGGACGTGGAAAACACACAGGACCTGGGCGAGGACAAGTTGATCGATTCCAGCGCCAGTTCCTATTTCCTGGCCCTCAGCAAGAGCTGGCCCGCCCTGACGCTCTACGGGGGATTCGCCATCGAGAGTTCGGACATGAAGGTGGCCTACTACTACTACGAGGATTCCGACAATCCGGACTTGTCCCAGGACGTCTCTTTTTCAGTGGACGGGCGCCAGGAGCAGCGGTTCACGATCGGACTCAACCTGGACATCCTGCTGAACCTGAACGTGGAGGCGGGATTCGGCGACATGACGACTTATTCGGCCGGGCTGATGTTCGGCTTCTGATCGAGCACGGTGACAACAAACGGACCGCAACACGGATATCACCGGTCCTCGTGAAAGGAAAAGATCATGACTAACAAACAATGGAAAGCGGGTAGGGGTGGACTTGGCGTCCTGTTCCTGCCGATCCTGCTGCTGGCCTGCGGTCTGTTGATCAACGGCTGCGAGAGCGATTCGGTGGCTCCCCATGACGAACTGCCGGAGCTCACCGAGAAGGAGGCCGCCCAGCAGGCAGCCCTGGTGGCGGTGGGTATTTCCAAGGTGGGCCCGGAACTGCTGAAGTTCGACGGCCTCAAGTCGGGCGGCAAGGAGCTGGGTGTCTACCCTTACACCTTCCCCGCGGAGGGGGATGTCACGGGCTCCATCGTTCTCGAGTATTTCACCGGAGGCGCCGGGGGAACCCACTCCCTGTGGGACGATGCGGACTATGGCTTGCTCTATACACCCGAGGGCGAGGCGTTGGCCGTCGCGGTGGATCTGGGCGGTGGATTGATGCCGATCTTCTCATTGACTTTCGATCTGCATGGCGACATCAACCAGACCGCCGATACGGCGACCGTTTCCGGTGCCGGCACGTTTACCTCGGGCGATTCAATCAACGACTTCACGCTGACGAACCTGCTTCTGGAAGAGGTGAGCAGCTATCCTTCCGGCGGGTCGATGGATTACCTGGTGGGATCCATTGTACTGGTGGTGACCTATGACGGCAGCAGCACCGCCGGAGTCGAAATCGGTGGAGTTCTAGCTTACGAGATCGATCTGAATACGGGAATCGTCACACCGGTCACCAAATAGGCAATTGCCTGTCCGCGACGAAAAAACAGAGGCGGAGCCCTCCTGGGCTCCGCCTCTCTCCGCTAATACCAAACCGCTCCAGCCCGGTTCCTTCCTGCATCCGGACCGGACCCTGGCTTGCGGCCATGAGTCGCTGGTCCGGCCTGGAGCCTGCGCCCAACACGACTTTGCGCTGCCTATGTTTCAGGGCAGACGGTCGGTCCCGGGTCAGGTTCCGGCTCGGTGGCTCCGCTTCCGCTCGAACTACCCAGCATATTAAGCGAGAAATCCCGGATCACAAGGCCCATTTTCCAGGTTGATGGAGTTCCCGCGGAAAATTGATAATGGAAACGAAAATCGTTTTGAGAAAAAGTTATCAAAACACTTCCCGTAATACCCTCTGAAATGGTAGGGTGGTTTTCAGTTGCCGATATTGTTGGTTTTGAAATCCAGGATTTTCCACCGAAAACCCGGGGTTTTCAGGAACAGCAAACCTCTACGCGGAGGCAAGCCGATGGATCCTATCTTTGATATCCCCCCGAAATCCCCCAGTCCCCTCGAAATGAAAATCGGCCGCCGGAAATTCCTGAAGATCATCACCGCGGCGGCGGCCTCGATCGGCCTGTCCACCTCGGCCACCATCAAACTGGTGGAGGCGGCCACGCAGGGCCTGAAGCCGTCGGTCATCTGGCTCCACTTCCAGGAGTGCACCGGCTGCACCGAGTCCCTCCTGAGGACCGCGCATCCCGATCTGGCCGAACTCATCCTCGAACTGATCTCCCTGGATTACCATGAAACGCTCGCGGCGGCGGCGGGTAACCAAGTCGAGAAATCGCTGCACGACGCCATGGCCGCCAACAAGGGCAAATACGTGCTGGTGGTGGAGGGATCCATCCCCGAGAAGGACGGCGGCATCTACTGCAAGATCGCCGGCCGGACCGCGATCGATATCCTGAACGAGGTGGCTGCCGACGCGGCGGCCATCATCGCCATTGGCTCCTGCGCGTCGTTCGGGGGCCTTCCCGCCTCGGGTCCCAACCCCACCGGGGCCACCGGGGCGCCCATGATCCTCAAAGGCAAGACCGTGGTCACGATTCCGGGTTGTCCCGCGAACCCCTACAACTTCCTGGGCGTGGTGCTGCAGTATGTGACGCTCGGCTCGCTGCCCGCCCTGGACGACAAGGGTCGGCCGCTGTTTGCCTACGCGCGCACCATCCACGAGGACTGTCCACGGCGGGCCCACTTCGACGCCGGCCGCTTCGTGGAACAGTTCGGTGACGAGGGCCATCGTCTGGGCTACTGCCTGTACCGGATGGGCTGCAAGGGGCCGGCCACCCACGCCAACTGCTCCATCAAGCACTTCTGCGAGGTCCCCGGGGCCTGGCCCATCGGCATCGGGCATCCCTGCGTGGGCTGCACGGAGAAGGAACTGGCCTTCCAGGTGCCGATCCACACCACGGTCGACATCGAACGGCCGACCCCGCCGGATACCTATCCGCCCATTCACGCCGATCACGGCGGGCCCGGCCCGGTGGCCACCGCTGTCGGCGGGGCCGTGGTGGGCGTGGCCCTGGGCGCGGCCTGGAGGCAGTCGAAGAAACTGGATGCCGAAGTCCCGGACTCCACCGAGAAAAAGGAGGAGTAGCCGATGGATAGAACCAGACGCTCTTTCCTCAAAGGCCTGGCCTACGCAGGGACCACCGCGGCGGTCAGCGCGGCGCCCATGGGGGCGTTAGCCAGCGAAAAGCGCCAGGCGCCGGACGACGCCGTGGGCATGCTGTACGACACCACGCGCTGTATCGGCTGCAAGGCGTGCGTGGTGGCCTGCCACGAGGCCAACGACCTACCGCCCGACAACCGGGGCAATGGGATCCACGATGCTCCCCAGTCCCTGAACGACCGCACCAAGAACATCATCAAGCTCTACCAGGAAGAAGGCCGGCGGTCGTACATGAAGCAGCAGTGCATGCACTGCGTCGATCCGGCCTGCGTGGGGGCCTGCATGATCGGGGCCCTGCAGAAACGGGAGTACGGCATCGTTACCTGGGAAAGCAGCCGCTGCATCGGCTGTCGCTACTGCCAGGTGGCCTGTCCCTACAACATCCCCAAGTTCGAATGGGGCAAGGCCAACCCGCGGATCATCAAGTGCGAGCTGTGCAACCACCGGTTGGCAGAGGGCAAGATCCCGGCCTGTTGCGAGGTCTGTCCGCGCGAGGCCGTGATCTACGGCAAGTACGACGAGCTGCTCACCGAGGCCCGCAAACGCCTGGCCGACCATCCCGATCGTTACGTGGACAAGATCTACGGCGAACATGACGGCGGGGGTACCCAGGTGCTCTATCTCTCCCATGTGCCTTTCGAGAAGCTGGGTCTGCCCGAACTGGGTGATGAAGCGGTGCCCAAGCTGAACCGCACGATCCAGCACGGCATCTACAAGGGCATGATCGCCCCGGCTGCCCTGTACGTGGCCCTGGGTGCGGTCATATTGCGCAACCGGCGCGCGCAGAGCAGGGACGATCAGGGGGGTGAATCATGAGCGAACACAAGGCAACCCCCGTCGGCGGCTCCCTGATGACCCCGGTCACGCGGATCCTGCTGGTGATTTTCCTGGTGGGCGGGGTCCTGACCGTGTGGCGATTCGCCGTCGGCCTGGGCCCATCGACCGGCCTTAATGACGGTTATCCCTGGGGTCTGTGGATCGCCTTCGACGTGGTCACCGGCACGGCCCTGGCCTGCGGCGGCTACGCCATGGCGCTGTTGGTCTACATCTTCAACAAGGGCAAGTACCACCCGCTGGTGCGACCTGCCCTGCTGACCAGCGCGCTGGGATATTCGGTGGCCGCGGTGGGCATCATCATCGATGTCGGACGGCCGTGGTACATCTGGCGGATCCCCATTGATGTGGGCAATTGGAACCTCGATTCGGCACTCCTGGAAGTGGCGCTCTGCGTCATGGCCTACGTGATGGTGCTGTGGATCGAGCTTTCCCCGGCCTTCCTGGAGAAATGGCAGGACAGCGGCAACACCGGCCTGGCGAGTTTCTCGCGCGGGTTGTCGAAGTTCATGGACAAGGCCCTGATCTGGTTCATCGTCCTGGGCATGCTGTTGCCGACCATGCACCAGTCGTCGCTGGGTTCGGTGATCATGCTGGCCGGCCCGCGGCTGCATGCACTGTGGCACACTCCGTGGCTGCCGTTCCTGTACCTGGTGTCCTGTATTTCCATGGGATACGCCGTGGTGGTGATGGAATCGACCCTGTCGAGCCGGGCCTTCGGGCGCCGGCGCGAAGACAAGATGCTGACTTCCCTGTCGGGAGTGACCTCCTTCACCCTGTTCCTGTTCGTGGCGGTCCGCCTGGTGGATCTGCTGCTGCGCGGACGTGGTCCGTTGCTGATCAGCGAAGGGTACCTGAGCGTGATGTTCTGGGTCGAGACGATCCTGTTCCTGACGCCGGCGGTCATGCTGGCCGGAAGCCGGGGCCGGGCCCGCATCGGGACCATGTTCCGCGCGGCCATGATGATCGTCCTGGCCGGCTCCCTGTACCGGTTCGACTCGTACCTGACGGCCTTCAACCCCGGTCCGGGCTGGGCCTATTTCCCCTCGGTTCCCGAAACCGTAATCACTCTCGGACTGGTGGCGGCGGAGGTCATGGTCTTCGTCCTGCTGGTCAGGAGTTTCCCGATTCTCAGCGGCACTTCGCCCATGACGGCGGATAGAAAGTAGGGAGAGAACATGAGCAAGAGAATCGTCGTAGATCCCATCACCCGCATCGAGGGCCACCTTCGCATCGACGTCGAAGTCGACGGCGGCAAGGTGACCAAGGCCTGGTCCTCGGGCCAGATGTGGCGGGGTATCGAAAATATTCTCCTGGGCCGAGATCCGCGCGAAGCCTGGCTGTTCACCCAGCGGTTCTGCGGGGTATGCACCACGGTGCACGCGATCGCCTCGGTCAGGGCGGTGGAAAACGCCGTGGGGGTGGAAATTCCCCTCAACGCCCAGTTGATCCGCAACCTGATCCTGGCGTGCCATGCCATGCACGACCACATCGTGCACTTCTTCCACCTGTCGGCCCTGGACTGGGTCGATGTGGTGTCGGCGCTCGACGCCGATCCCAAAGCGACAGCCAAGCTGGCCCAGTCGCTCAGCCCCTGGCCGCGCAACAGCATCCAGGAGTTGACGGCGGTCAAGGACAGGCTGGCCGGTTTCGTGGCGCGGGGGCAGCTCGGTCCCTTCGCCAACGGCTACTGGGGTCACGAGGCCATGAAGCTGTCGCCGGAGGTGAACCTGCTGGGCGTCAGCCATTATCTGCAGGCGCTGGACTATCAGCGCAAGGCCAACCAGGTCGTGGCGATCCTCGGCGGCAAGACGCCCAACATCCAGAACCTGGCGGTCGGCGGGGTGGCCAACGCCATCAACCTGGACAACCAGTCGACCATCAACATGACGACCCTGTTCAACATCAAGAACCTGCTGGACGAGATGACGGACTTCGTCAAAAACGTCTATCTGACCGATGTCTGCGCCATCGGGGCGATGTATCCCGAATGGCTGGGTTACGGCGCGGGAGTCGTCAACTACCTGGCGGTGCCGGATCTACCCACCGACGCGGCGGGCACGCAGTTCGATCTGCCCGGCGGCACGATCATGGACGGCGATCTTGGTACGTACAAGGCGATCACCAGCTTCGAGGACAAATACTTCGCCGACAACATTGTCGAAGGTATCGCCCACTCGTGGTACGAGGGCGACGGGGAACGCCATCCCTATGAAGGAGAGACGATCCCGAACTACACCGACTTCCAGGAAGACGGCAAGTATTCCTGGATCAAGTCGCCCCGGTTCCAGGATCGGGTGATGCAGGTCGGACCCCTGGCCCAGGTGCTGGTGGGCGCCGTGAGCGGCCACGAACCCACCGCACGTTGGCTCAAGTTCGCCACCGATCTGGCGGGCAGCGTGGCGGGTATCCCCATCAAGGTCGAAATGCTGCATTCGACCCTCGGACGCCACCTGGCCCGGGCCGTGCGCACGGCGGTGATCTGCGAGAAGGCCCTGGAGCACTGGAAACTGCTGGTGGACAACATCGCCTCGGGCGATACGACCACCTTCAACGAGCCGATCTTCAGCGGGCTGCAGATGGGGTACGGTTTCCACGAGGCTCCGCGCGGCACCCTGTCGCACTTCGTGGTGATCGAAAACGGCAAGATCAAGAACTACCAGGCGGTGGTGCCTTCGACCTGGAACGCCGGGCCGCGGGACGCCAAGAACCGGCCGGGACCCTACGAGGCCTCCCTGGTGGGTAATCCGATCGCCGATCCGGAACGGCCGCTCGAGGTTCTGCGCACGATCCACTCCTTCGATCCCTGCATCGCCTGTGCGGTGCATACTCTTGATGTTGAAGGGAATGAAATCGGGTCCGTAAGAACGCTCTGAGCGCAGGTCGAGCCAGGATAGCACATGCACATATACATGCGGCGCGATGTCCTCAGCCTTCGGCCTGCGGATTACGCGCCGCATGTATATGTGCATGTGCTATCCTGGCTCGACC
>CBDURF010000171.1:0-7255 GCA_965369705.1 uncultured bacterium | reverse complement strand
AGGCACTCGGCCAAGGCCCCTGGATTGTATCCGCCATGGAGAGAAAAGACGATCTCTCTCTCACACGCCGCGCGCGCAGTCTCAAAATGGGGATTGTCGCCGGCCTTCGACATTACCTACGCGTACAATCCGTCCGGTGATTGGACCAACCGTCACCAGATGACCCTGGCCGGCAAACGCGATGGGTTCACGAGGGATGATTTGGTGGCGGCGGGGGTTCCCGAGGAGAGGACCGCTGCCATCGAGGGGACCCACCGGATGATTTGAACTTAAGAGGTTCTGCGGGTGGGAATCGAAATCCGAAGATGGTTGCCTTGCCAACAATTTTGGGTCCGGGAGCAAGCCTACTTCAACTTCCACCCCAGCGTCCGTCCCGCCAACAACGGCACGACCGTCGAATCACCCAGTTCGTAAGTCTCAGGCACCCGCCACTCTTCTTTAACCAGGGTGACCTTCCCGCCGTTCGGCTCCAACCCGTAAAACGCCGGCCCATGCAGGCTGGCGAATCCTTCCAGTTCGTCCTGGGCGCCGGCCTCTTCGAAGGCCGTTGCGTACAGTTCCAGCGCGGCGTGGGCGGTGTAGATGCCCGCGCAACCGCAGCCCGATTCCTTGGCCGGTCGGGCGTGGGGGGCGCTGTCGGTGCCGAGAAAGAATTTCCCGCTGCCGCCGGTGGCCGCTGTGACCAGTGCTTCGCGATGTCGTTCCCGCTTCAAAACCGGCAGGCAGTAGGCGTGGGGGTTCAGTCCGCCGGCAAAAATGGCGTTGCGGTTCAACAACAGGTGATGGGCCGTGATGGTGCCGGCCACGTTGGGCCCGCCGTATATCACGAAGTCCACTCCCTGTGTCGTGGTGACGTGTTCGAGTACAACCTTCAAGCCGGGAAATTTTTGAACCACGGGCGCAAGATGCCGCTCGATGAACACGGCTTCCCGGTCGAAGATATCGATGTCCGGATCGGTCACCTCGCCGTGTACCAGCAGGGGCAGGCCCAGTTCGGCCATGACCTCGAGGGCGGCGGCCACGTTGGCCAGATCGGTCACGCCGGCGTCGGAGTTGGTCGTTGCGCCGGCGGGATAGAGCTTCATGGCGTAAACGCGGCCGCTGTCTTTGGCCTTTCGAATCTCGTCCACGGAAGTGTTGTCGGTCAGGTACAGCGTCATCAGCGGCTGGAAATCCGAACCGCCGGGGACCGCGGCCATGATGCGTTCCCTATAGGCCAACGCCTGCTCGGTGGTCGTGACCGGTGGTAGCAGATTGGGCATGATGATCGCCCGGCCGAACTGCCGGGCCGTGTGGGGTGCGACGGAGGCGAGCACGGCGCCGTCGCGCAGGTGCAGATGCCAATCGTCGGGCCGGGTGATGGTCAATTCCATGTGGACGGCGCTCCGTTGGGATAAAGAGGCAGGACCCCCGGGGGGTTTTCGGAAAAATCCGGGATCCGTGACCAGTATAGATCAAAACCGGGTTGTTTGGCAGGGCAACCGGAGCCCAAATTGCGCTTATTTTTCCCAGTCCAACCTCACCGCCCGGAAAGTCTCACCGGCCGTGGTTTCCGCGGCCTCCAGGGGAATCTCCACCAGCACATCAGCCAGGGCCAGGCCACTCAGCATGTGCGACCCCTGGCCGGTGACCAACTCGGCGGTCAGATCGTCGCCCTTGATGTCCAGTCGGCCGCGTAGCCAGTTCAGCCGGCCGGGCTTCTTGCGGGTCGCTTCATCCAGCCGCACCGGCAGGACCAGGGGGTCGTTTTCAAGGGCTCCCATCATCTTCAGCACCGCGGGTTTGACCAGCTCGTGGAACGACACCAGGGCCGAGACCGGGTTGCCGGGCAGGCCGTATGCCGGCTGCCCACGGCGGTCCAGTCCGAAGAGGTTGGGCTTGCCGGGCTTGATGGCCACCTTCGTGAAAATATCGCGCACGTCCAGTTCCTTCCGGGCTTCGTGTACGTAGTCGTAGTCGCCGACCGAAGCGCCGCCGATGGTGATCACCAGGTCGGATTTCTCCATGCCTTCCTTCATGACCCGCACCAGCGCCGGCAGGTTGTCCTTCACCCGGCGGCGGCGGACTTTGGCCACGCCCAGCGAGTGAAGGGCCGCCGCCACCGCGGGGCCGTTGGAATCGGGGATCTGACCGGGTCCAAGCCTGGTCCCCGGCGCCACCAGTTCGTCACCCATGGTGATGACCGTCACCGTGGGTCGGCGCCGCACGGCCACGCGGTCCTTGCCCAGCAGAACCAGCATGCCGACCACGGGCGGGGTGACCCGAACGCCCGCGGGCAGGATGACGTCGCCGCGGCGGTATTCCTCGCCCACCCGGCGGATGTGGTGACCCGGCTGAACCTTCCAGGCGATGTTTGCCCGGTCGCCGTCGGGACCGCCTTCCGGCGTGACGTATTCTTTCATGACCACGGCTTCAGCGCCGCGGGGCAGGCGCGACCCGGTGAACACCTTCACCGTGTGGCCGCGTCTCAGCACGACCGATCTCTGGTCCCCGGCCGGAAGTTCGTCGGCCAGTTTCAGAACGATCGGCCGATCCGGTCGGACGCCGGCCACGTCGGCCATGCGCACGGCGTAACCATCCATGGCCGATTGTTCGAAACGCGGCGAGTGGGAGGGCGCCTTGATCGGCCGGGCCAGGAATCCGCCGAGGGCCTTGTCCACCGGCACCGTTTCCATCGGCAGCGGCCGGATGTTGTCCAGCACGATACGCAGGGCGTCGGGATAGGGGATCAAGTTTCGAATCCTTCCAGTTGGGCGAACTGTTCGGGCCGATTGATGTTCAGGAAACCGGCGCCGCGGGGGTCGCAGCGGCGGCACTCCTCTTCGGTGAACACGCGGAAGCCGACGGTTTTCAGGGCGCCGATGAGTGATTGCTCTCCGTCGGCGCCGCACTCGGACAGCAATGGGCCGCTCTGAACGGCATAAAGGCCGGTCAGGGGCTGCAGCCGGTCGTTCCATTCGGGAATGAGCGCCAGGTCATCCGGCAGGGCCGACTCTCGGAGGGAAAGAAGCAGGTCGGCGCTGACCAGGGGTTGATCGCAGGCCACGATCCAGGCCCAGGTCGTACGACAGGCCGCCAGGCCGCGAATCACGCCGCGCAGGGGACCTTCATTCCGGGCGGGATCGTCGTGGACGGTAGTGACGCCGGGCCAGGCGCCGTCATCTTGTTCTCGGCGGATGACCAGCACCGTGCCGTCTCTTTCGACGGGCAGACGGTCCAGCACGTGATCAACCAGACGACGCCCACGCCAGGTGGCGAGTCCCTTGTCGCTGCCGAACCTGGTCGATCGGCCGCCGGCCAGGATGACCGCGGTCACGGTTGTCCGGAGCGATTCCAAGGGATCAGAGGGACGGGCTAAGGGTTGCCGAAACACCAGGCTGGATACGCCCGCCGCTGAGTACCCGGCAGAAGATGCCTTCGCGAGGCATGATGCAGTCGCCGGTGATCTGGCGGATGGCGCAGCCGTGGTGGCATTCCTTGCCGATCTGGGTCACTTCGAGCAACACGTCGTCGCCGATGGCGACCTTGTCGCCCACCCGCACGTGGGCCAGATCGACGCCCGAGGTGACCAGATTCTCGGCGAAGGCGCCGTCGGCCAGGTCGGGCATCATGTCGCGCACCTTGGCGATGCTCTCGCTGGGCAGCAGGGAGACCTGACGGTGCCAGTCGCCGGCGTGGGCATCGCCCACGATGCCGTGTTCGACCCTCAGTTCGGCAACGGTGACGGTTTTCTTTACGGTGCCTTTCTCCCGACTGATGCAGATGGCTTCGATCCGGCCCATGGCCTCTCCTTCTATCTCAATTTTTCAGCCGCCGATGCTGGCCATGCTCTCGAGCCCCACCAGATGGTGGGCCAGCTCGGCTTTCTTGCCGTCCTTGAAGCGGTAAGAGATTTCGTTCCGGACGGCTTCGGCCAGGTCGTCGTCCGTACCGCCCTCGCGCATCATTTGCAACAAGCTCACGCCCGGCGCGCCGTAGAGGCAGGTGCGCAGGCGACCGCGCGAATCGATGCGTAATCGGCTGCAGGCAGCGCAGAAGCTCCGGCTGTGTCCTTCGATGACCCCGATCCTGCCCTTGAATCCGCGCACCGTGAACAGGCTGTCGACCGCGTCGGCGGGCTGGTTCACGGGGGTCAGATCGAATTTGCCGCGCAGGCGCAGGACGATCTCCTTGCCGTCGATGGTTTCTTCAAGGGCCTTGCCGGCGCCGTCGAAGCTCATCGGTTCGATGAAGCGGACCGTCAGGGGAGACTTGCGGGTCAATTCGACGAAGTCGGGAATCTCGTGGTCGTTCAGCCCGGGCAGCACCACCACGTTGAGTTTGAGGCCCAGGCCCATGGCGAGGGTGCGGTCTACCGCCGAGCGAACCTTCTCGAAGCCCTTGCGTCGGGTGATCTTGGACCAGGTTTCACCGTTCAGCGAATCGAGGCTCACGTTGATGCGTTCGATGCCGCCGGCCTTCAACTCTTCCAGGTGTTCCTCGAGCACCAGGCCGTTGGTGGTCAGCAGGACCTCGGGACGCGCGGGCAGTTTCGCCAGGGAGGTCAGGAAGGGAACGACACCCTTGCGCACCAGCGGTTCGCCGCCCGTGACGCGGATCTTGCGCACCCCAAGCTCGGTGAAAAGCGAGCAGAGGCGGTGGGTCTCTTCAAGCGTCAGGATGTCGTGGTGAGGAATCTGCTGGATGCCCTCGGCGGGCATGCAATAGCGGCAGCGCAGGTTGCACCGATCGGTGACCGCCACGCGCAGGTAGTCGAGCGTGCGACCCTGGGGATCGACAAGGGGTTTACGGGAAAAGACAGCCCGGCCACGGCGGGCATTGTTCACGGACATGTTTTCCTTCCAAGTACGGGAGCTGACCGCGCCGTTTCCCGCGCGGCCGTTTCGGCCCTTCGCCGTGCCCCGCATGGTTCGCGGAGGTTAGGCAGCCGGGCTTGGAAAACGGTCATCCTGATGATTCGAATGTAATGACGTTCCGGACTCCCGCAACATATCAGGGATCCGGATGGTTTTTCAACAAGGACTCCTCAAGGAAATCGGCGATGACCGCCGGGTTTTCCAGATCCAGCAGGGGCACATCGAGTTCCACCAATTCGCCGGCCGGTCCGTCGCTGGCCACGGCCAGCAGATGGGGATCGTCTTTTTCGCCCCGGCACAGCAGGGATCTGCCCAGCGCCGCCCGGTGGACTTCGATCTTGGGCAGGTCGCTGGTCTTGTAACCCTCGACCAGGACCAGGTCGAGATCAGTGAACCATTCCCGGAGCAGCCTGTCCAGCCGCGGGGGATGGGCGGGCTTCTGGACCATGGCCACGGTGTCGTCCGAGACCAGGACCATGACTTCGGCGCCGGCCGCGGTGAACCGGGCGCTGTCCTTGCCCGGCCGGTCGATTTCGAACCGGTGAGCGTCGTGCTTGAGAGCCCCGACCCGGTATCCCCGCCCGCGCATTTCCCCGATCAGGAACTCGACCAGGGTGGTCTTGCCGGTGCCCGAGCGGGCCACGAAGGCTACGGCGGGGGGGTGGCGTCTGGTTGCCGTCAATTATCGAACTCCGGATTTGGGCCCCCGGGACCCGGTTTGAGGATCAATCTAGCACACCTGCCGGGTCGCGGGGTGGAAATCCTACCATTTTGTCTGGTTTTCCCTTGAGCCTGGCCTCGGGATTCGATAAAGTTTTGAAAATCGAAAGCCGGAACCGGGATTCCGGCCGTCTGCTCTTCAAATCCGGAATAGGCCATGACCGCCAGACTCTTGTTCGCCGCCTTCATTCTGCTGCCTGCCCTGACGGGCGTCGCCGCCGCCCAGGTCACGTCGGACCGCATCGGGATCCTGACCGACGACCACGGGTATTTCCCCTGCATGGATTGCCATGGTGACCAGGAATCCGTCCCCACCCCGCGCATCCTCGAAGAGGAACACGCCGAGCCCCTGGAATGGGAGGACGAGGACGGCGTCGTCCACCTCGTGCCGTTCGGCGACCGGGTGGCCATCGCTGATCTGCTTGGTACGAGCGGCCGCACGGACATGATCGGCGAAAATCTGACCCGAATCGGGATTCGTTTGCGGATCGAATCCTACATGGAGGACCATGGACTCGCGCCCGAGGACTCGGTCTGGACGCTGGTGCACGGCGGGGGCAACCTGTGGTGTCTTAACTGCCACGACAGTGAGGACTACGACAAGCTGGTCAGGCTGAACGGCGAGCTGTTGACCTTCAACCAGAGCCATCTGCTGTGCGGGGAGTGCCACGGACCGAAGCTCCGCGACTGGGATAAAGGGATCCACGGCTCGACCACCGGCTACTGGGACATGACTCGCGACGACGGTGAAACCACCTTGCGCAAGCTGTGTGTGGAGTGCCATTTGTCACATTCTCCCGCCTTTCCTTCGATGATGCCCCTGGCCGGCCCGGTCACCCGTGTGGATGGGCCGGGCGCGAAGGAGGGTTCGCATTGAACAGGAAGGTCCGCATCAAGGAGGGCGACGTCAGCCGCCGCAGTTTCGTGAAGCTGCTTTCGGCGATCACCGCCGGGGCGATCGCCATGCCCGACAAGTCGGAGGCCTTCAACCTCGACGCTTTCCTGCAGAAGCACTTCCACCAGATGAGCGACGAGGAGAAACAGCGCACTCTCGATCGCCTGACCCGCGAGTACAACGAAAAGTATGATCGCGACGATTTTTCGGTGGGGGCCGACGGTCCCCAGCACGGCGTGAAGTTCGCCTACGCGTTGAATCTGTCAAAATGCATCGGCTGTCGGAAGTGCGTGCACGCCTGCGTCGAGGAGAACAATCAGCACCGCGGAACCGAAGAGCGCGGAGACCAGGTCGAGTACATCCGCGTGCTGGAGATGGAAAAAGGGTCGCTGGATGTTGAAAAGGCGGTGCACGACTACGACCACGAAGTGCCGGCCGCAGGCAAATTCTACATGCCCGTACAGTGCCACCACTGCAACGACGCGCCCTGCGTGAAGGCCTGCCCGGTGGAAGCGACCTGGCAGGAGCCCGACGGCATCGTGGTCGTGGACTACAACTGGTGCATCGGTTGCCGCTACTGCGCTGCGGCCTGCCCCTACTGGGCGCGCAAGTTCAACTGGATCGAGCCCCGCATTCCCACCGATGAAATCAACCCCGACACCCACTACCTGGGCAACCGCCCGCGCTACAAGGGCGTGATGGAGAAATGCACCTTCTGCATCAACCGGGTGCGCAAGGGTCTGAATCCGGCCTGTCACGGCATCTGCCCCACCGGCAGCCGCAC
>CBDURF010000170.1:0-7299 GCA_965369705.1 uncultured bacterium | reverse complement strand
TGAAATCCAACCTGATGGTCCAAATCGACCAAACACAATTTCGGAGGCACAACCTTCAGGAATGACCGGCCCGTGCCGATACATACGGGAAGGAAATTGCTGGTCATTCAACCGGACATCTGGACGCCGAGGAGCCCCGGTGACCCATCAATACGTCAAAATCGCCTTTTTGGCGGCGTTTTCCCTGTTCGCCGCCGCCTTCCCGGCGCTGCCCGCAGGCGGGAATTCGGCCCCAGGCGAGGTTTCCCCACCTGATGCGGAGACCTTTGCCGTCGATAGGGATGATTTCGAAGGCCGCCGGCTGGCCTGGTCCTATTTTCAGGCCCTTGCCGAACGTGAGGACGTCATGATCATCGACGTGCGGAGCGGTTTCCTCCCCGCGGGCGATCCTCCCGGGTTGAACAATGTGCGTCCCATCCCCCTGGATGTTTTCCTGCCCAATTTCGTCGCACGTAAGGTTCATCAGGACAAAACGTTGCTGATCTTCGAAGAATCCGGCCATGAACTTCGGCGCCTGCAGTTTCATCTCCAGAAACACGGATATGACGATTATTTCTTCCTGGAGGGCGGGGTGGAAGGCGCCTTGAGCCGACGGCGCGACCGCAGCTAACCCCATTTTTTTTGAAAATTTTTGTAATCAATCCCCCGCCCGCGCCACTCACTCCATGCAGCAAACAACCCGGGATCTCCCGGTTGAAGGCCGACCAGGCCGCATATTCGAGGAGAGAGGGCCATGTACGAAGTGGAACAGAACATCGATCGGCGCAATGACCAGGCGCTCAAACACTACCTGGCCATGATCGCCCGGTACGATCTGCTGACGCGCGAGCAGGAAGGTGATCTGGCCCGGAAAATCCGCGCCGGCGACACCGAAGCCCTGGACCACCTGGTGAACGCAAATCTTCGCTTCGTCGTCAGCGTGGCGAAGAAGTACCTGAATCGCGGATTGAGCTATATGGATCTCATCGCCGAAGGCAACGTAGGGCTGATCACCGCCGCCAAGCGGTTTGACGAGAGACGGGAGTTCCGGTTCGTCACCTACGCCGTCTGGTGGATCCGGCAGACGATCCAGACCGCTCTTCAGGACCAGACCCGGACCGTGCGCCTGCCGGCAAACCGGGCCCGGGAAGCGGTCCGGATCAACAGGGCCAAGCGTCAGTTGGAGCAGGAGAAGAAGGGCGTGGTTCTGGACGAGGAACTTTCCGAACTGGTCGACATCTCTGCTCGCAAGGTGGCGCGGATCAGGGCGACCGGACGACCGAACATCTGCATCGACGAATCGCCGCACGATGATCGTCCCACTCTGGCCGAAACCCTCAGCAATCCCGATGAGGTGCTTCAGGCCGACGGGTTTGAACGCCAAGCCCTGAATCAGGAGTTGGATCTGGCCCTGGATCAGCTGAACGACCGGGAGCGCCACATCATCCAGCGGTACTATGGTTTGGGGTCCCAACCCCGCCAGTCGCTGGAGATGATCGGCCAATCCATCATGCTTTCCCGGGAACGGGTCCGACAGATCAGGAACCGCGCCTTCGCCAAGATCCGCGATTGCTACCGTGGGCAGGTACTGGCCGAGTATCTCGGCTGAGCTGACAATCGCGGGATCATGGCAAAAAAAGGCCCGGGGCTTGAGCCCGGGCCTTTTTATCACCAGCCGGTCTACCGGGCGAACGCCGAGGGGGATCGGTTTGGTCGGTCCAGATCTTGACCGGCTGGAGAATGATTCGGTTTTTAAAACAGGAGGCCAAGATCGCTACCGGCCAACGGCGAATCGGTTTCCAGGGGGGCATGTTTCCCGAATTACGATCCGATCGCGGCCGGTATCATTCCCTCCATTTGGGATCCTGATGGTGACCAGGTGATTAAGAATCCCAATTGAGTCGGACGAAATGAAACGCGACTTGCTTGACCTCCCGTTCCGTGATCTTGCCGACGGGGTGCGCCAGCTGCTCACGTGGGTGAGAAAACGCTTTTTTCACGGACCGCGCCTGAGGGGGACCTGAAGGTTATCTGAGGGATTGCTGATTCAATCTCTAATTGTTTATCGGCAACGGATTACGAAATCAGAAAATTTTCGGAAAACGCGGAAAAAAAATCCAACCTCAGGGCAGAAAACCCTCCACCAGCATGAGGTCGCCGGCCATGTTGTCCGTTCGGGCATAAATGATCTCGTTGCCGCCGGGTGATAGGGCCAGTCCGGAGCCGGCCAGGCCCGGCAATTCGGTCAGGAAGGACGATTCTCCCGTCGCCAGGAAATGGAACATGAGAAAAGCGCTGTCCTGAACCCGCATGACCCAGGCGATACGTTCAACCGTGCTTCCCTCGACCACCAGGCGCCAGTTCCGGCGATCCTGGCCTCTCAGGTCGGGAATGATCAGTTCGGGCTCCCCGGCGGGTTTTCCTTCCACCAGGGCCACGCGCCACAGCCCGGAACGGCCGGGGCGGGTGAAATACAGCTCTTGTCCGGAGGGGGACTCCATGGCCGTCAATCCGCCAGAGGCCGTCAACCGGGCCCCCCGTTTCCCCGCCGGATCCTGCCGGTAGATCTGCCATCCTTCCCCCCGGTCCGCGCTGACCAGCAGATGTTTCCCGTCCGCGCACCAGCCGGTAAAAACCTCCGGGCCTTCGGCGTCGGTCACCACGCGGGGTTCACCCCCGCGTACCTGGATCACCATGACGGTGGACAGGCCGTCCACCACGGCGTTGAAGGCGATCCGGTCTCCCGCCGGAGACCAGCGGGGATTGCTGACCATCGCGGCGCCCAGCGAGGTCAATCGCCGCAGGTTCTTGCCGTCCCGATCACCCAACCACAACTCGGGCTTGCCGGACCGGGCGGATACGAACACGACCCTGCCGCCGTCGGGATTGAAATCCGCCTCGAATTCCCAGCGCGTGGACTTGATGAATGATTCGGTTTCCAGGCGCCAGGGGTCCCGGCCCACGATCCTGATCCGCCACAGATTCTGGTCGGCCCGGACCTCTTCATAGACCAGATCACCGGTCCGCCGCGCGATGGTGGGATTCCAGGCGAAATCGCCGGGCGTGGGGATCCACTGGGGTTGTCCGCCCCCGACCGCCACCCGCCACAGGTCGAACCTGCCCTCCGGAGCCGCGGCGTAGACGAGTGATCGGCCGTCCGGGCTCCAGGCCAAGCCCTGCAGGGCGGCCATGCCTTCGATCACCGGCGTGGCGGCTCCCCCGGCGGCCGGGGCGGTGAAAAGCCCGTTGCGTCCGGCCTGGTCCAATCCGATCCAGGCCAGGGTTTGGCCGTCGGGCGAAAAACGGGGCTGGAAATCACCGGTGGGATCGGATCGGTCCAGGTCGACCGGATGAGCCTCGAAGTCGTCTATCATCAGGGTGAACAGCCGGTGACTTTTCGTTTCCCCGCTTCGCGCCGAAAAAACCAGGCGCGTTCCGTCCGGGGACCAGTCCAGACCCTCGACCCAACCGGCCACGTCATGCACCGGACGCACCGTTCCGCCCAGGGACGGGACCAGGCAGATCACGTTCACGGAATCCGACCCCTGAACGTAGGCCACGGTCTGCCCGTCGGGGGACCAGGCGGGCCAGGCCGCCCAGCCGGGATCGTCGGTCAGCCGCAGGGTTGATTCCGAATTCCTCTGCTTGATGTAGATGTCGATATTGTCGCCCTCGGGACCCGCCCAGGCGAACGCCACGCGGGTACCGTCGGGAGAGAGGGCCGGAAACCGCTCCCGGCCGGGATAACTCGTCAAGGGGATCGCGGCGGGCGGCCCGTTGGAACCGAAGGAGGGCTCCTCGCCGGGGCCGATATTCATCAGTCCGGGTCCGAAGACCACCAGCAGGACCAAGGCGGCCGCAATGAAGATGATGAGGGACCAGGACCTCTTGCCTTTGTTCGGCGGCGATTGCGGTGTTTCGCGACCGGGTTCCGGCTCGGCGCGGACCGGTTCCTCCACGACCGGACCACCGGGCTTTGCCTCGTCCGGCCGGACCTCGGCGATCAGGCGGTAGCCATGGTGGCGAATCGTCTCGATGTAGCGGGGCTCGCGGGCGCTGTCACCGAACACCCGGCGCAGTTCGGAAACCGCCCGTGTCAGGATCTCCTCCCCGACCACGGTATCTCCCCACACGTCGTCCAGCAGGCGCAGGCGGGTGACCACCTCGCCCGGCTCCTCGGCCAGGACCAGCAGCACCCGCATGACGCGAGGTTCGATCTGGATGTCGCCTTCCGGTCCACTGATCCGGTTCAGGGCGGGTTG
Organism: uncultured bacterium; assembly: GCA_965369705.1. Classification (GTDB taxonomy): domain Bacteria; phylum Krumholzibacteriota; class Krumholzibacteriia; order LZORAL124-64-63; family LZORAL124-64-63; genus JAGLCY01. Next base: position 3,058 of record CBDURF010000170.1, on the reverse strand, counting down.
GACCAGCCACTGGTTCAGACGGAATTGAGGTGGAAAATTTCCAGGGTGATTCATCCGCACGACCGGCTGTAGGAAATGATGGTTGGCCCCTTTTCAATATAGGGGAAGATGGTGATCCTGTTTACTGGGAATTTTCCTTTTCGACCGCCTTTTCGGGTGGCGGCGCGGCCAGCACCGCCCAGATCGGATAGTGGTCGCTGGCCAGGGTCTCCCGGGCGACACCCCGCGAACCCGGCGCGAATCCCCTGCAGAAGAAGTGATCCAGGACCGGCACCGAGCCGGGGACCTTCTTGAACTTGTTGGCGATGGTCGGACCTTCGGGCAGACGCACCGTCTTCAGCCGCAGACGCCGCATGACCTGGCGCAGCAAAGTCACTTCGTATTCACTGATCGTGTTGAAGTCGCCGCCGAGGATCACCGGACCTTCAAAACCCCCCAGAGTGTCCCGGACGGCCTTGGCCTGATCGATCCTGTTGTCCTGATTCATCACCACCGTCGCGGTGTGGATGCTGACGGCCCGCACCGTCCGCCCGCCCAGGTCGATGTCCGCGGCCACGGCGATGCGGCGGTGCCCGGTCAGCAGGGTTTCATGGGGCAGGATGAGCACCTGGTCATTGATGATGGGCCACCTCGACAGCACCGCGTTGCCGAACAGCTTCTTGTGGTGGGGATGCACGGCGGCCGCACCGTAGACGTGGTGCATGCCCAGTTCCTCGGCCATGTGCCGGACCCCGTCCGGTCCCATCTCCTGCAGCAGGATGATGTCGGCGGCCGCCAGTTCCGGATTGGCGCGGATCTCGCCGACCGCCTGCACCACGTCCTCGCCGTACTGGATGTTCCACGACATCACTCTGATACTGTCGCCAAGCGCCGGCGCCGGAACGGGGGCCGCACCCCGGTGGACGGTTACTTCGGAGGGGGCGTAACCCGTCTTCAAGCCGCAACCGGCCAGTGCGACAAGGCACAGGATCGCCGCCAGTCCCCTGGCCCGGGCAAAATTTGGGCGCAACATCTTCATGATGTGAAACTCTACGTTCCCTTTTCGTTTGCGACAACCACGAGATGGCCTGATAGTCTGGATAAACCTGGAGGTTCCCCTTGAACGCCGAGTTTGTCCAACACGTTACCGAATCCGGCCTGACCCCGTCCGCCTACCAGGAAGTCATGGAACAACGGGCAGCCCTGGATCCCTCCGGCCTGGAGGACATGGAAGTCGAACGGGCCGAGTTCGCCAAGCTCAACCTGCATCGGGTGGGGCGCATCCGGCGTACCTGGCGGCCGTCCGATGAGTTGGCGTTCCTGCTCGCACACATCGACCGCCCCCAACTCTGGATGGCGCTGACCGAACCCTGGTGTGGTGATTCGGCCCAATGTTTGCCCTGTCTGGAAATCCTGGCCGAAAGTCACCCCCACATCACCATCCGTTTCCTGCTGCGGGACGACAATCTCGAGATCATGGACCGCTACCTGACCGGCGGCAAGCGCAGCATCCCCCTGCTGGTTGCCTTCGACCCCGCGGGCGGCGAGCTGTTCCGCTGGGGTCCCCGGCCCGCCGAGGCCCAGGCCGTGTTCGACGCGGCGACCGCCGAAGGTCTGGAAAAACCCGCCAAGCTCGAGAAGCTGCACCTGTTCTACGGCCGCAACCGGGGCCGCGTCCTCGACGCGGAACTGGTCGATGTGCTTGGACGCCGTCCGGACGGTGAATCGTGATCATCCACCAGGATGACAAATGGCTGGTCGTCGACAAACCCGTCGGCATGGCGACCCACGCCGGCAAACCGGGCGAACTGGGCGCCGTCGAGTGGCTGGAGCTTCATCTGGGATTGAAGGCCCACGTGGTGTCCAGGCTGGACCGCGGCACCAGCGGAGTTCTTCTGCTGGCGCTGGACGCCAACGCTTCGGTCCGCGCGGAGGAGATCCACGAGTCCGGCGGAGCGGTCAAGATCTACGAATTCTACTCGGCGGCCGATTCGCTGACCGGCGGTCCCGGGGAAACCTGGACCCGGGACGACGCACTGGACGGCAAACCGGCCACGACCCGGTTCCAGCGTCTGGGAAAGGCCCCCCGGGGGGACCTGGTCCATTACCGCGCCGAAATAACCCGCGGCCGGCAGCATCAGATCCGCCGGCACGCGGCTGCCGGCGGCGTACCTGTCCTGGGAGACGAGGAATACGGCGGCGCGGAATTTCCCCGCCTGATGTTGCACTGCATTGAGGTGCGCTGGCCGGAAATCGATGATCCACTTCGCGCCCCCGACTGTGCCTCCTTCACCGCCCTGGCCGAGGGCCGCGATTCCAATTTCGCCGTGTGCCGGGACCGCCGGGGTGATTGGCCGGCCACCGTCTCCGATGCCTTCCGCGTGGTCCACCGGGAGGAAATCGCCGGCCTGCCCGCCGCGATCGACGTTTATGGCGACTGGTTCAACGCCATCTGGTTCGACGAGACTTCTTCCGCAGAAAAACTGACGAAACTCCTGCACCCGGTGCTCGACGAGGTGGCCGCGGCCCACGGCTGCCGGGGCGGGGTCATCCGCACGCACCGGCGCAATCCCCATCAGCGCGCCCTGGTCGTCGAGACTCGGGTCATCGGCGAGGCGCCCCCGGATTTCTTCACGGTCAGTGAACACGGGCTGCGGTACGAAGTCACCCTGACGAAGACCCAGCATGTCGGGCTGTTTCTCGACCAGCGCGACACCCGGCGCCGCCTGGCCCTCGTCGCGTCCGGCAGGAGGCTGGCCAATCTCTTCGCCTTCACCTGTTCGTTTTCGGTGGTCGCGGTCGCGGCCGAAGCGGAGGTCGCTTTTTCGGTGGACACGGCGCGGGCCGGGCTGAACACGGGCAAGACCAACTTCGCCTTGAATGGGTTGACTGAAGGGGGCCGCGGCAAGTTCATCCAGGAGGATGCCCGCAAATGGCTGCTGCGTCAGGAACGGCGGCGTAATGAGAAACCCGAGGAGTTCCAACCGCTGGACATGGTGATCTGCGACCCGCCGGTTTTCGCTTCGGCCAAGGACGGCGGAAAGTTTTCACTCGAAACCGAGTGGCCGCGCCTGGCCGC
>CBDURF010000169.1:0-7305 GCA_965369705.1 uncultured bacterium | reverse complement strand
CTGCGATATGTGCTACAATGCATATCTGCGAAAAACAAGACGAACCGTACATCCAGGGAATCCTGCGAAAATGCATCAGGGACGACATCGGGTACCAAAATGGCGGCAGGGCGCTCTATCGCGCATCTGGCGATCGGCTGTCCCAGGCGTAAAGTCCCGAATCCTCTCCCTGGGGTTGTTCCTTCTGATCTTGGGCCCCCGGCCCGCCACGGCGCTCGTCTCCTTCGACTTCGAGACCCCCTACCTGGTCCATCCCACCCAGCAGGTCTGGGACTTCTGTCTGGTTCGTGACGCGGGGGAGTACCACGTCTTCTTTCACACCATTCCCCAACAGAATCCCCACCCCGCCAACGCCGACACGATCTGGCACGCGGTCTCAAATGATTTGCGCCGCTGGGAGCTCCGCGGCCCGGTCCTGACCAGCGGGCCGGATTGGTGGGACGACGTGGCCCTTTGGGCTCCCGACGTGGTCTTCGACGACCAGAGCGGACGGTGGGCCATGCTCTACACCGGGATCGCCCAGGGTATGGTTCAGCGTGCCTGTCTGGCCTGGTCCGATGATCTGGTGACGTGGGAGAAGAGCGCCGCCAACCCGGTTTTCGAGCCCGATTCGGTGATCTATTTCTGGTCGCCGTCCGAGGACTGGAGTCCGTTTCGCGACCCCTTCGTCTACCACGACGGCCAGACGTGGAACATGCTTTCCACGGCGCATCTGCGCCTCGGAGGCGTGCCGGGTTATCGTCGGGGCATCGTTCACCGCGCCGTTTCGAATGATTTGGAGAACTGGCTGGACGCGGGGGTATTCTTCGAGCACGACGGCGCCGTGGGGCGCAGCAACGTCTTCGAGAGCGTGCAGTACCTCGTGCGCGAGGGCTGGCATCATCTCTTCTTCACAGAACAGGATCCCACGATTGAACACCATCCCACCAGCCACATGGTCGCCGCCGATCCCTCCGGCTGGACCATGGCCGCCCGGACCATTGTCGACGCCGGTTGGGCGCCGGAGATCAAGCAGTTCGACACGGAAGCCGGCATGGACATCTTCGCGCGGCTGGCCAAGGACCAGGACCCGCGCGACGACACCTGGTTCGTGACCGCGAAGTTCGACAGTGTGCGCTTCGATTCCGGCGGACAGACGCCGGTGGTCATCGCCACCGATCCGCTGGGGCCGGATTGGCCAACACGCAGCGGAGGGTCCGGCGCCGCGGCCCCGACCTTCGGCGACAATCCGGCCCTGCGTGGCGAGCCGGAAATCCGCGGGGCCGGCCACGGCTGGTTCGGCAGCGCCGAGAACTACGGCGGGCCCCTCAGCGGCATCGGCCAGCCGGGCGCCGCTCTCGGCGACATTGCCATGGGCCGGTTGGAGTCGAGGCCGTTCGTCGTCACCGGCGGGTACTTCCGGCTACTGCTGGCGGGAGGCTACCATCCCGCAACATGCTATGTGGGGCTGGCTGACGACACCACGGGCGAGATTCTGTCCAGCATCCATCCGAACGGCGAGACCACCATGGTCGAGCGTGTCTGGGACACGCGTGAATATCTGGGGCGCACGGTGCGGATGGTGATCGTGGACGAAGAACCAGGGCCGGACGGCTGGATCGCCGCGGACGCCATCGAGGAGTGGGAGGGGGTTTCGCCGGTCGTGGATTCAGGCGACGGAACGGGCGCGCGGGCTCCGGCCTCCCCGGTAACGGGCCTGGGAATCCACCCGAATCCCTTCAACAGCGGCACGATGATCCGCTTCGATGTGGGGAAGGCGGGGCGCCTTCGTCTGGAAATCCACGACTTCGGGGGCCGGCGGGTATGGAGTTCGACGGAAATCGAAACCACCGGAGGTAGGATCCGCGTGGCCTGGGACGCCCGGGACCTGACCGGCCGTTCCTTGCCGAGCGGCGCCTACTTCTGCCGCGTGATTCATGATGGAACGGTCGTGGCGGGTGGGCGTCTCACCCTCGTGAAGTGATCTTTACTGCCCTGACAGGGGGGTATTTCATTTGACCAGGGTCAGGCGGCTCGTCCTGACCTGGTTTCCCACCAGTAGGCGGCAAAAATAGACGCCGGAGGCCGTTTCCCTGTCCTCATTCCCCCGTCCATTCCAGACCGCATGATGAAGTCCCGCGGCCAATTCCTGACGATCGACCAGGACCCGAACCAACCTTCCCGACAGATCATGTATCCGCAGGGTGACCCGGCCCGGTTCGGTCAGCCGGAAGCTGATCACGGTCCGCGGGTTGAAAGGGTTGGGCGCGGCGGGATACAGCACCGGTCCGGTCGGTTCGACTGAAGGCAGGTCTTCGACCGCGGAAATCCCTGCTTCGATCTCGGTCGTGATCCAGACCTTGTTTTCAGGCGTGATGGCGATGTGCTCCTGGTTGCCCGCCGGGAAATAGACCCCATCGAAGGCCGTCTTGTCCATCAGGGCGGGATCGGCGGCGATGTCGTGAAACGGTCCCACGCCTCCCAGGGCCAGGGCGCTCACGGTCGGGATGAAGCAGTGGTTGTCGTGCAGGGCAACGATGCCGCCGTAGGTCACCGCGGCAGTGTCCATCTGGGCCAGGGAGGACCGGTAGCCGCCGGGGGCGCTGTCCCAGGGCAGGGTTCCGCCGACGGTCGTCGTTTCGTACGTGTCCGGCAACGGCCAGATCAGGTTGATCATCCCATCGAAGATGATCTGCGTGTTGCCGTCGGGCACCGCCCACACGTTGCCGTCGATGTCCACCAGCAGGCTGCGATATTCGTAGAGGATCAGCTGATCGCCCGCGGTGAACCCCTGGTCCAGCCCGGCGCCGCTTCCGTTGGCCACCGCCACCAGACGGGGCAGAACCGGCCAATCGCCCAGACCCGTCAGATCGGCGAAGAAGGCGGCGTACAGCGAGTCGGGCCGTGCCGTCGTGCCGTCAGTCGATAGATGGTGGTAAAGCAGCATCTGCCTGGACGCCGGTGTGTCCAACCGCGACAGCAGGAATCCGGCGTCCTCGGATTCATCCTGGAAGAACACCAACCAGTGCTGCAGGCCCAGCGGAATGTTGGCTCCGCCATGGGGCACATCGAAGGACAGGAAGGTGCGCACGCGATGGTCGACGCCCTGTTGCTCAAACCACAGCATGGCGTAGCGGGACACCAGCCCGCCCATGCTGGCGCCGATCAGAGCCACGGTGCGGCCCGGATCGAGGGCGGCATGGACTTGGTCGAGAAGTTCGGTCAGGACGAAAGCATTGCGCTGGATCGGCTCGGTGGCCTCGGTGAAATCGAGAACGACGGCATCGTAACCGTCGGCCCGCAGATCCTCGATCAGATCTTCCTGGTTGAGCAGATCGTACAGCACGGGCCAATCCATGGTGTTGTCCAGGTCGAAACCCTCGACCACGATCACCGGATTGGTCAGAGAGGAACGGCCGGGGGCCAGATAAACGTAGGCCTGCCCGGTCCCAGCGGCTCCCTCGAAGGATTCGGAAGCCGTGATGGCCCAGGTTTCATGGGGTGTTGGGGTAACCAAACGTTTCACGTTCAGGGTAGTCGTGGCTGAAACGGTTCGGCCATCGGCCAGTTGGGCGGTCAGGATCGGGTGTTTGACACCGGTGGTGGGATAGGAAACCGCCAGGTGTCTGGCCGGTGGCAGGATGCGCGGCCCGTTGCCGTCGTCGGGGTCGAAAGTCAGCCGCACCATCCGGGGGGCCCCATGGGTCAGGATGTGGCCGGAATCCAGGGTGAAGGTGACCGCCGCGCCGTGGTGGATTTCCTCGCGCAGAGCCGCCAGGGCGAAGACTTCGGCGGACGTGATCTGGCCGAAATCATCCATCCGGTCGTATCGCGCGTGGACCAGGGCCAGGGGGATCTCCTGGGAAGCGGTCGCCGCCAGGGCCTCCTCCTGCATCCGGCGCGGCCGCGGCCAACCCAAATCCCGTTCGGCGGCCCGCCGCAGTTCATGAACGGTTTGGCGCCAGCGGGACAGGTTGCTCGTCGCGGCCGAAGGCGATCCATCCAGATCTTCGAGGTGGGCCAGGGGCAGGACCCGATCGGTGAGAATACCGTTGGGAGTCGTAGCGGGCAGGGGCGAGGCGCCCGGGGAGGAGGATGCCGGGATCAGGAAAAAAAGCAGAAGCGGAATGTAGCGGGTTTTCATGGCGAACCATTTCCCGGGAGACGAAGTGCAAGCGGGACACCAAGGTCAGTATAGCGTCTTCCAATCCGGGCGGCACCCGGAATGATCGGTTCGAAGAGCCTGCGTGGTCGTGCGAAGCCAAAAGTCTGTTTGACGGCAGGTCGGTCCGTGCCTAACGTAATTTACGGGGGATGAATGATGACCTTATCGCCCACAAGGGGGGAGGCGATCATGGGAATCGTCGAAACAGTCATGGGCCCGCGCTCGAAACGAGACAAAGGCCTGCCGTACACCTACGAGGCCTGGGTCGACATCCTGGACGGCCAGGGACGCGAGCCCGTCTACGACCATTATTTTTCCGGCACGATCTGCGGCCTGATCGAGTACCTGGATGACATGGGTCTCCCACCCGGAGACGTGCGGCTGTACGGCGTCTATCGGGGCCGGAAGACCCGTTTGTCAATGGAACTGCTCACGGCTGTCGATGGAAGTTGGCTGAAAAGGCCGGATCTGTGCCACGTGCTTGAAGAGCACTTCAAACGCACCCACGATGAATGTTACCGGGGCCACGTCGAAGTAGGTCTGTGTTCCTTCGAAGACCGCGATCGTGCGGGCTCGGGACCGGTCTGGTAGGCGCCGCGGGTTATCGCGCGAGGGTGATTTTTCCCTGCAGACGCCAGGAGGAATCCGCGTCCCCTCCGTCGGCCGCCTGGCCGCGGCAGGTTATGCGGTACAGGTAGGTGCCGGAGGGGGCCTGCCGACCGTGGGAATCAAATCCCGTCCAGAGAAATTCCCTTGGTCCGGCCTCGGCGGTATCCAGTTGCTCGGACAGGATGCGACGGCCCTGCACGTCGAAGATCTCCACCAGATCCCGGGTCGTCATGGCTGCCTCCCAACTGAAAAGGCAACGTGGATTGAAGGGGTTGGGATAGGCCGGATTGAGCCGGACCTGGGCCTTGGCGACGTCGTCGGCCGGCGGTAGTGATTTCGCTTCGGCCATCCTGTAGAGCAGCCAGTGTTCAGGCTCCATGTAGACCCAGGTCACTTCGGTCGGCAGGGTGATCACGAATTCCTGGTCAAGCTGATCGTTCAAAACGGTGACCAGGGTGTCGAGCCCATCGCCCCTCAGCAGGAAATCCACGGGAACACGGTAGGCCTCGTCTCCCATGAACGGGTCGGGAACCTGCACCTGGCTCAGATGAATCCTGAACTGGTTTTCCCCCTTCTGCCATTGATTGTTCCAGGCGAGTTCGTACACCGGGTAGGTTGTCCGGTAGAGCCACTGGTCGAAAAACCACTGGAGATCCTGGCCGGAGACTTCTTCACAGGCCTGCTGGAAATCGTCGGAATGGGCGTTGCCGTAGCGCAGCCGGGGGTCGTTCAGGTAATGCGCCAAGGAGGCGAAAAAGTCGTCGTCTCCCAGCCAGCGCCGGAGCATGTGCAGAACCCAGGCGCCCTTGTGATAGGCGATGGGGTGGAAATAATAATGGGGATCGGACGAGGCCGGATCCCTGATCACCGAGTCGTTCGGATAGTTGTGGCCCCAGTCGTGCTGCATCATGAAACTCATCAGACCCTCGGGTCCCCATCTGTGTTCGGACCAGAGCGCCTCGACATAGGTGGCGAAACCCTCGTTCAGCCAGATGTGGGTCCAGTCCACGGGTGAGATGAGATCGCCGAACCACATGTGGGACAGCTCATGGATCAGGATGGTCTCGAATTGCCCGTCCCCGGTGATGAGAACGTGGCCGTAGGTCACGGCGGTGGGATGCTCCATGGCTTGGTCCCACTGGCAAAGTACCATGCCGTACGGTTGGCCAGGGAAGGGGTAGGGCCCGAAGAGATCGCCGCAGAAATCCAGCATTTCCGGCAGGACGGCGAAATCGGCCTCCGCCTTTGCCGCCAGTTCGGGAAACACGTAATGATGCAGGTCTATCTGCCCGGCGCTGCCATCGTAGGTCTCCTGCAGTTCCGTGTATTCCGAAACGGCCAGACTGACCAGGTAGGTCGGGATGGGCAGGGGTTCCACCCAGGAAAAGGTTCGCAGGTTCTTTCCGGTGAAGTTTCCGTTCGAAACGGCGGTCATGCCCGCTGGGACGTTGATGTTGGTAATAACCGTGGCCTTGTCCCTGACATCATCCTTGCAGGGCCACCAGGATCGCGCGCTCCAGGGTTCGCTGACGGTGGCGACGATCGGTTTGCCTGCGTCCGTCACGTCCACCTGGTAGCCGAACAGACCCTCGGCCACGGGCCGGCCCCAGAACTGCACCTCGATCAGGCCGACCTGCCAGGGTTCGATCGGTTTGGCAAGTCTCGCGGTGATCCGGTCGTCATTGTGGATATAAGCCAGGTGGGCCGGGTAGGGATGAGTGATTTCCATTCCCGAGACATGCATCTGGTCGACATAGTCCAGCACGAACCGGGAAAGGGGCTGGTCCTTGGTCTGGAAAATGATGGCGACCTTACCGGCGATCCAACCGTAGCTCGGGTCGACCTGTAAGGTCAGATTGTAATGGAGAACGTCGTACAGTTCCTGCTGGGGATCGGGAACGGGCATCCCGGTGACGGCGGCCAGGGACTTGACGTCAACGCCCTTGCCCTCGATCAGGCAGGCCTGAGGCCACACGTTGGGTGGGGAATCAACGGCGCCAACCCCGGCTGCGGACTGGGCGAGAGTCGTCGAGGGCGCCAGCAAGGCGAAGAAAAGGACTGCCCAAACGGATAGGCGAGCCGCTGATCTGATGCGGAGTACTAAATGCTGAACCATGATGAACGCAAGTCCCACTGGGTGGATGGCTGTCGCGTACCAGAGGTGTTCGTGCGAAAAATATAGCATATTGGCGCCGAAAAATCAGGCCGAATTGAATTTCGACCGGAAAAATTGACCGAAAATCAGACGAAATCAACGTTTCGGCGTGCGATTCGCCACGCGACCAAGCCCCCACTTGACGGCGAAAGCCTCCAGTTCACCCGCATTCGCGCCGGAGTAACGGAGGTCGTCGATCTTCAGATCACAGGGAGCCTGCCGGTCCAGGTCGGCCAGTTTCCGGCTGAGCAGAGCGTTCTCGCGGTCTTTCTCCAGTTTCCGGCGGAGGCTTTTCGCGCCGCGCAGGGGCAGGGTTTCCACGCGGTCGAGATCGGCATAGATCGCCGCCAGGTCTTCGAATTCAGCCAGAAGCGCGGTGGCGGCTTTCGGCCCGACG
>CBDURF010000168.1:0-7328 GCA_965369705.1 uncultured bacterium | reverse complement strand
CAGGACAAAATTGATTCTCATTATTGGAAATATATTCATAACATATTGATTACTAAGGAGATATCGAGGTTTTTTGCAACCCGGACCTTTACATCCAGGTTGTTGACTGGTTAAATGCATAGATTGAATCTGGGGGTTCCCCGCGACGCCGTACCTCTTCGTAAATCGGCGCGGCGGGGCCTCCCGCTCCGTAGCGGAAAGAGGTGTGCGATGGCTCTCACTCGGCGTGATTTCATCAAACAGGCGGCCGCGGTCAGCGCCGCCGGCGCGATCAGCATGAAGATCCCGGCCTCGGCCCTGGCCCAGGCCCGGGAGACCGAAAAAAGCTGGAAGTGGGATAAGTCGGTCTGCCGCTTCTGCGGGACAGGCTGCGGGCTGATGATCGCCACCCGCAATGACAAGATCGTCGCTGTGAAGGGCGACCCCGCGGCCCCGGTGAACCGCGGTCTGAACTGCATCAAGGGTTATTTCAACGCCAAGATCATGTACGGCAAGGACCGCCTCACCCAGCCGCTGTTGCGGGTCAACGCGCAGGGTGAATTCGACAAGAAGGGCAAGTTCAAACCCGTCACCTGGGACCAGGCCTTCGACGTGATGGCCGAACAGTTCAAGGCCGCCTACGGCGAGCTCGGCCCCACGGGTATCGGCGTGTTCGGTTCGGGCCAGTACACCATCCAGGAAGGCTACACCATGGCCAAGCTGGTCAAGGGTGGCTTCCGCAGCAACAACCTCGACCCCAACGCCCGGCACTGCATGGCCAGCGCGGTGGTCGGCTTCATCCAGACCTTCGGCATCGACGAACCGGCCGGCAACTACGACGATATCGAATACACCGACACAGCCGTGATGTGGGGCGCCAACATGGCCGAGATGCATCCGATCCTCTGGTCCCGCATCACCGACCGCAAGCTGAGCAATCCCGACCGGGTGAAGCTGATCAATCTGACCACCTACACGAACCGCTGCAGCAACCTGGCCGATCTGGAGATCATCTTCAAGCCGCAGACCGACCTGGCGATCTGGAACTACATCGCCTGGGAAATCGTCCACAACCGGCCCGAGGCCATGGACAAGGAATTCGTCGACCAGAACACCGTGTTCGCCACCGGGCACGTCGACGTGGGCTACGGGATGCGGCCCGACAAGAACAATCCCAAGTATGCCGCGATCGAACTCGACACCATGAACAAGCAGTTCAGCAAGGTGCTCAGCGAGGCCGAGGGGATAACCCTGGCCCATCTTGGCTACAAGGCCGGCGACACCCTGGAGATGAAAAACGCCGCCGGGGCGGCCAAGCACTGGATCATCAGTTTCGACGAGTTCAAGAAGGGCCTCGAACCCTACACCCTCGACTTCGTGGCCGAGTTGTCGAAAGGCGACCCCGACGAATCCCTCGAGGACTACAAGAAGAAACTCCAGACCTTGGCCGACCTCTTCCTGGAAAAGGACCGCAAGGTCGTCAGTTACTGGACCATGGGCATGAACCAGCACACGCGCGGCAGCTGGGTCAACGAGCAGGCCTACATGGTGCACCTCCTGCTGGGCAAGCAGTCACAGCCCGGTAACGGCGCCTTCAGTCTGACCGGCCAGCCCAGCGCCTGCGGCACCGCCCGTGAGGTGGGCACGTTCGCCCACCGTCTGCCCGCCGATCTGGTGGTGGCCAATCCCAAGCACCGCGAGTTCAGCGAAAAACTGTGGAAGCTGCCGCAAGGGACCCTCAATGGAAAGCCGGGTTCGCACTACACGAAACTGCTGCGGGACATCGAGGACGGCAAGATCAAGTGGGCGTGGGTGCAGGTCTGCAATCCCTGGCAGAACACCGCCAACGCCAACCACTGGATCAAGGCCGCGCGTGAGATGGACAACTTCATCGTCTGCTCGGACGGCTACCCGACCATCAGCGCCAAGGTGGCGGACCTGATCCTGCCCAGTGCGATGATCTTCGAGAAATGGGGCTCCTACGGCAACGCCGAGCGCCGCACCCAGCACTGGAAACAGCAGGTCACGCCCGTCGGCGACGCGATGCCCGACATCTGGCAGGCCTTCGAATTCGCCAAGCGCATCACCCTGAAGGAGGTATGGGGCGCCCAGAAGATCAACGACAAGCTGACCCTGCCCGACGTCCTGGCCGACGCTCAGGCCATGGGTTATTCACCGGACGACACCTTGTTCGACGTCCTGTTCAACAACGAGGACGCTCACAAGTACACCTGGCCCGACCCCATCGGCGAAGGAACCCTGAACACCCTGGCCGAAGGCGACAGCCGCAAGGTCGCAGGCTTCGAAGGCTATGGATTCTTCGTGCACAAGTACCTGTGGGAGGAATACCGTCAGTTCGGCGTGGGCCACATGCATGATCTGGCCGACTTCGACGCCTACCACAAGGTGCGCGGCTTGAAGTGGCCCGTGGTCGACGGCAAGGAGACCGAGTGGCGCTTCAACGCCGATTACGATTCCTACGTGGCCAAGAAGGCCCCCGGACAGAAGTTCGCCTTCTACGGGCCGGCGCTGAAGGCCATGCCGGCCGGGGATCTGAAGGGTCCCCACAAGGGCGACAAGGTCAAGCTGGACAACAAGGCCAAGATCTTCTTCCGGCCCTACATGGATCCGCCGGAAATGCCGGACACCAACTACCCGTTCTGGCTGGTAACCGGCCGCGTGCTCGAACACTGGCACACCGGCACCATGACCATGCGCGTGCCCGAACTGTACCGCGCGGTGCCCGAGGCGGTGTGCTTCATGAATCCGGACGACGCGGGAAATCAGGGCTTTGCCGACGGCGACTCGATCTGGATCGAAAGCCGCCGCGGCCGCGTGAAGGTGCACATCGAACTGCGGGGCCGCAACACCATGCCCAAGGGCACGGTGATGGTGCCGTTCTTCGACGAACGCGTGCTCATCAACAAGGTCTGCCTCGACGCCACCTGTCCGATCTCCAAGGAGACGGACTTCAAGAAGTGCGCCGTCAAGCTGACCCGGGCCTAGGCCGAATATGGCCGCGGGCAAGGGCATGGACCGCCGGGACTTCCTGTCCCGCTTGACCGCAGGCGCGGCCGCCGCCGCGGTGGGCGGTGTGGTATGGGGCGGTTTTGTCCAGGAGGGCAAAACCGCCACTTTGGTCCTGCGTCCGCCGGGCGCCCTGCCCGAACCGGATTTCCTGGGCAAGTGCATCCGCTGCGGCATCTGCGTCGAGGCCTGTCCCTACGACACCCTGTTCCTGGCTGGACCCGGCACCGACGCGCCCACCGGCACGCCGCGCCTGATCCCGCGGGATGTCCCCTGTTACCTCTGCGCCGACATCCCCTGCACCGCCGAGTGCCCCACCGGGGCCCTGGAGCCCGGCCTGGTCAGTAACGACGGCGGCCGTACCCTCGACGTGAACAAGACGCGCATCGGACTTGCGGTCATGGATTACGAAAACTGCATCGCCGCCTGGGGCCTGCGCTGCGACGCCTGTTACCGGGCGTGTCCGCTGCTCGACAAGGCCATCACCATCGAACACACTCGCAACAAGCGCACGGGCCGGCACGCGGTGCTGCTGCCGAAGGTGCACGCCGATGTCTGCACCGGCTGCGGCCTGTGCGAACGGGCCTGCGTGGTGGAGAAGGCGGCCATTTTTGTTCTTCCGAGGGAAGTGGCGTTGGGCCGGGTGGGCAACAACTACATCAAGGGCTGGGAAGAGGGCGATGAAATCAGGATCGACGACACCACCGGCCCGGTCGACGAACTGGACAGCGACCCGTTGGACTACCTGAACAGCGGAGATCTCCAGGATGACTAACCTCAGAGCCCATCGTTACCTGATCGCCCGTCGCCTCGTGCAGGCGGCGGTGATGGTTCTGCTGATCGGGGGCAACCTGTGGGGCTGGACGTTGCTGCGCGGCAATCTCAGCAGCTCGATCGTGCTGGGCGCCGTGCCCCTGGCCGATCCGTTCGCCGTTCTCCAGTTGCTGGCCGCCGGAGGTCTGCTGGCCGCCGATGTCCTGCTCGGCGCCGCGATCACCCTTGTCTTCTACGCCCTGCTCGGCGGCCGCATGTTCTGCGCCTGGGTCTGCCCCATGAACGCGGTGACCGACCTGGCCAACCGCCTGGGCCGCCGCTTCAAGACGGACACCGGATCCCGGCGGGTGATCGGCCGCCCGGCTCGTTACTTCATCCTGGCCGTGGCCCTGATCCTGTCCGCGATCCTGGGCGTGGCCGCCTTCGAAGCGGTCAGCCCCATCGGCATGCTGCAGCGGGGCCTGGTTTTCGGCATGGGCGCCGGCTGGCTGGCCGTGGCAGCCGTTTTTCTTTTCGATCTGTTGATCCAGAAAAACGGGTTCTGCGGCCACGTCTGTCCCCTTGGCGCCTTCTACGCCCTGGTCGGCCGGGTCGCCCTTTTACGGGTCGATCACGACCACGAAAAATGCACCGAATGTATGGATTGCCTCGAGGTCTGCCCCGAGAACCAGATTCTCGCCTTGGTGGGCCAGGCCAGCGGATCGGTCCTCGACGGAGTCTGTACGAACTGCGGCCGCTGCATCGAGGTTTGCCCCGACGAGGCCTTGTCTTTTTCCCATCGCAAACGCGCCATGTCACTGGAATCGGGAGGTTCATGATGTCCAGAATGTCCGCCCTCTGCCTGTTGATCGTCCTGCTGTGCCTGGCCGGCTGTTCGGCCAAGGAGGTTCCGGTCAGTGAAACGCCGACCCCGCCGGAAGCATCGGCGACGCCGATCCCGCCGACCGAGGTGGCCGACACCGAACTGAGCTATCGGAACGAACCCCTGCTCGAAGATTCGGTCACGCCCGCCGTGGCCTTCGACGCTCCTGATCCAGGCGAGGCGTCGATGGAGAACCGGGCGTTCGAGAACGCGCCCCCTGTCATCCCCCACAATACCGACGACCTGTTGCCGATCACCGCGGACGAAAATTCCTGCACCGAATGCCATCTGCCCGAAGAGGCGGCCGATGTGGGCGCAACTCCGGTGCCGGCCAGCCATCTTTTTGATATTCGCCGCGACAAGCAACTGGACTCGCTGAACCCGGCCAACTACAGCTGCACCCAATGCCACGCCACCCAGGCCAACACCGACGAGCTGATCGGAAACACCTTCGAGCCCTATTACCGGGCCAAGGAGCGGAAGGAACGATCCAATCTGCTGGACATTCTCAATGAGGGCGTGGAGTAGGATCGAAAATGGATTGCAGCCGACGTGATTTGCTGAAGGGCTTCATGAAGTCCGATTTCTGGGAGCGGCCCCGGTTGCCGGCCGTTCTGCCCGATGGTGTGGACATCCTCCTGGACAAGGATGCCTGCATCGCCTGGGGCAAGGGCCTCTGCACCCGCTGCGAGGACGCCTGCGGGGAAAACGCTCTCTTTTTCGTCGGTATGATGAATCCCCGGGTGCTTCTGGAACGATGCACCCTGTGCGCCGACTGCGTGGACGTGTGCCCGACCGGCGCCATCGTCGTCAGGGCCGACACTACCGAATACCCGACCGGAGATACGGCATGAACATTTCCAGCATCGTGGTCAAGACCCTTCCCGAACACCTGGAGGCGGTCAAAGCCAGTCTCGCCGACAGCGGGTTGTGCGACATCCATTTCAGCGACGAGCTGGGCCGCATCGTCATCACCGTCGAGGGCGACGACAACGCCGATGAGACGAAGAAATTGAAGGAGATCCAGCAGCTGCCCCACGTGGTGAGCGCGGATTTCTCCTACACGTACACCGACGAGGAAGCCGAATAACCGGCGGCAATATTCGGGAACCAAGACCGGCCGAATCGGGTTTCCGTTATCATGTCATCCGGATGTGTTAGAATATTTTTTGTGCTCCTCGTGGTCGTGCTTACCGGAAAGGGACCTTCATGAATTCCAAGCGGTTGCTGCCGACATTCATTTTTGCCCTCGTTCTGGCGGCCGCCTCGGCCAGCTTCGGCGACGAATGCATCGATTGCCACCAGGACCCCACTTTCAAGGTCCAGTATCCCAAGCTCTACAACTATTTCGTCGATTTCGACAATTCGATCCACGGGGTGGCGGGGCTCAGCTGTGTG
This sequence comes from uncultured bacterium, assembly GCA_965369705.1. Lineage (GTDB taxonomy): Bacteria > Krumholzibacteriota > Krumholzibacteriia > LZORAL124-64-63 > LZORAL124-64-63 > JAGLCY01. Next base: position 1,288 of record CBDURF010000168.1, on the reverse strand, counting down.
GACTGCCACGGCGGCGATCCCGGAACCCGGGACATGGAAAAGGCCCACGACAACGTCCTGGCCCCGGTGAAGTTCGACCAGATCCCCGTCACCTGCGGCCAGTGCCATGTCGAACAGCGCGACGCCTTTGTCACCAGTGATCATTTCCGGATACTCGAACAGGACGGCACCGCCCCCAACTGCGCCACCTGCCACGGCGCCATGGAGGTGGACTTCATCTTCGTGACCCGCGTCAAGAGCACATGTCTGTTCTGTCACAACCAGGAATCCGGCGTCCTGCCCGAGGTGCCCGCGCAGGCCGACTATGTACTCAACAAGATCAACATCATCAAGGGATACCGAAGTTTCGTGAACACTCACGCCAAGGACCGGGAGCTTGTCGCCGAGTTGAACGAATCCTACGACAAGCTGACGGCCAAGTGGCACCGCTTCGACCTGGCGGATGTGGAAGCGGACGCCAAGGAACTGCTGGGCGCCTACCGGAAGGCCAAGGGACAGGCCTTGAAGGATCGCAAGCAGTAGAGGGGTTGTCATGAATTCCAGGCGATTGATGAACGGCCGAATCATCCTTTTTCTGACCTGCGCCTGGCTTCTGACGATCGGTCCCGCTTCGGCCGAACCCCTGCCTGAGGGCATCGTCCTGCAGGTCTTCGGCGGAGCGCCGCTCAATTTTTCCACCACCTTGAAGATCACCCAGCAGGGTGAACCCGAAATCAGCCATTCCGCGAGCTGGGAATCCCGGCCCTGGGAACAGCCGTTGTACTGGGCCCTGCGTCTACGCTGGCAGCGGGAGCATGACGGCTTCGAAGTACAGTTTCTGCACCACAAGATGTACCTGAAGGAACCGCCGGCCACCGTCCAGCACTTCGAGGTCACCCACGGATTCAACATCCTTACGGCCAACTACCTGCGGCGCAGCCGGCCGGTCCATTGGCGGGTGGGCGCCGGAGTGACGTTGCCCAACACCTTCGCCACGGTGCGTGGCGAATTTTCGGATGTCCATGACTACAGCATCGGCGGACCGGCGGTCCTGGCCGGCTGCGGCAGTGAACTGGCCCTGACCCGTCGCTTGTTTCTGGCCGCCGAAGCCCAGTTCATCGCCGGATGGACCACCGACGACATCGCCCGGGGCGAGGCCCGCGTCACCAGCGTGGCTATTCACATCCTGTTCGGGATCGGATTCGTTTTATGAGCCTGTAATATTGCGGGGAACCTTCCTTCTCTCCCCTGCGCGAACAGCTCCCCGATCTGGGGCTCTGAATTCTCCAGCCCATCGTTGAAGAATTTG
>CBDURF010000167.1:0-7427 GCA_965369705.1 uncultured bacterium | reverse complement strand
ATTTTGAAATATAGATGGTGAACGGTTCCCCCTGCCGTTACTCCACGATTCTACATGTTTGAAATCAGGAAATCAACAAAAAACGGACGGGGACAGCGCAATAATCACAGCCTTCCAACTTGAATTGTGATATAATCATAACCACTTTCAGCCCCCCCCTCAGCATCAGAAGGACTTCATTTCCATGAAAACCGCGATTGTTGTTTTAACCCTGGCTCTGGTTTTTGCGACTGATGGTCACGCCGAAATTTTTGTTGTCAGGTCTGACGGCCTCGGCCTCACCCCCGACATTCAAACGGCCGTGAATTCCAGCGCCGATGGTGACGAGATCTGGTTGATATCAGGCGTGTTCACCGGACCCGGCAACCGCGACATCGAGCTGGGTAACCGCAATATTCTGATCTTGTCGTTCGACAACGACCCGGCGAGCTGTATCATCGACTGTGGACCTGCCGGACCCGGCGATCCGCACCGGGCGTTCCGGCTGGCCAGCTCCGCGGTTCAGACCACCACCTTCCAGTCCATTACCGTTCGGAACGGTTACGCTGAACCGGGCGGCGGTGCCTTGCTGTTCGTAGGCGGCGCCTCGGCAACAGTGAACAACTGCGTTTTCGAAAACAACGCTACCGGCATGACAGATTTTCATGGTGGTGGAGCGGTATACGTGGACCGCGGCGGCCTTCCCGTTTTTAACGACTGTGTGTTCCGTGGCAACGAGGGATTCGCCGGCGGAGCCCTGGCCACCAACCACGGTGGACGGGTGACTTTCAATGACTGCCGGTTTATCGGCAACCGGGCCGTCCGCGGTGGCGCCATCTGGGGCATCACCGCCGACAAGATCGGCTGCCTGTTTTACGCCAACGAGGCCGATGTGGGCGGTGTCGTTTGGGGAAACGCCGTCGGAGTGGATTACTACGAGCGCTGCACACTCGAGGGGAACAGGGCAGCTTCCGGGGGCGCTATTTTCGCCATGGCCAATTACGGCGGCAGTGTGGAACTGGTGGACTGCATAATTTCGAACTGTCCCGACGGCGCTGCCATCGACATCAGTCCGGCGGTGCCCATCACCCTGTCATGCTGCAACCTTTACGGCAACGTGGGCGGTGACTGGATCGTTCCCTTCGCCGCGCAGGTGGACGAACGGGGCAACTTTTCAGCCAATCCCTGCTACTGTGATGTGTTCAACGAGGACTTCCATCTGTGCGCGGACTCCTACGCCCGGGCGGGTGGTCACCCTTGGGGATGCAACCAGCTGGTGGGGGCCTACGACGTGGGCTGTGGCGATTGCGGGTGTACGGGGCCGGTGACCTTCGAGGGGATGAGCTTCGGCGCCGTGAAAAGTTTGTACCGATAGTCATGGGCCCGGGAACCCCCGAGAGTTGGCCGCGCCCAAGTCCCCACAAAAAAAGGTCACCCGCTAACGAGGCAACCTTATAGGTGCATAAAATAAATCTGGTCGGGACGGCGAGATTTGAACTCGCGACCCCTTGCCCCCCATGCAAGTGCGCTACCGGACTGCGCCACGTCCCGACCTTAAAACCTGCCGACCTCTTTCGCCGGCGGGGGAATATCGCTGCCGGCACAATTTAATACGCCTCCGGCCATTGGACAAGAAACAATCAGGCGGGCTTCAGCCGGTTCCACTCATCTTCTTCGGGGCCGATTTGGCGGAGGAGCCATCTGTCTGGAGGGCCTTGACCATTTCCAGCAACTCCCCCAGTTCCTTCTTCAACAAGTCCAGACGGTCCGCCTCGGTCATGCCGTCGAACTGGATGTTCATCTGGGGAACGCCTTCAGCCTTGTTCCTGGCCGTGTCCTTCTTGGCCTGGCGGCGCATCTTGATCGCTCCGGCGATCTTGAAGCCCGCGTCGTACAGCAGGGCCTTGATGGCCAGGATCTCGTCGATGTCCGGCTGCCGGTAGCGCCGGGCCCCGGTGCGGGTCTTGCGGGGTTTGAGGGTGGGAAATTCGCTCTCCCAGTAGCGCAGGACGTGGGCCTTGATCCCGGTGAGATCCGCCACCTCGCTGATGGAGTAATAGAGCTTGCTGGGAATTTCCTTCTTTTTCTTGGCCATGGTTCCGTTCACTCCGGATAATCAGTCAAGTTCGGGCCGCAGTTGCCTTTCCATCAGTTCGCGCATGGCCTGCCGCGGCGGTTTACCGGAGAATAACACATCGTGAACCTGTTTGGTAATAGGAAGTTCGACATTCAGCTTCTCACTCAACTTCAAGGCAGCCTTGGCCATGTGGACTCCTTCGACCACCTGGATGGTCCCCTCCAGGATTTCCTGGGGTGATTTTTCACCCTTGGTGACCGCTTCGCCGAAGTTGCGATTGCGGGAATGGCGGCTGATGCAGGTGGTTATCATATCGCCGATACCGGCCAGTCCGAAGAAGGTTTCCTTCTTGCCGCCCAAGGCTATGCCCAGGCGGGACAATTCGATCATGCCGCGGGTCATCAGGGTGCCGCGGGTGTTGTCCCCCGCTCCGAGACCGTCGGCCATGCCCATGGCCAGGGCGATGATGTTCTTGAATCCCGAGGCGATTTCCACGCCGGCCATGTCGTCGTTGGTGTACACGCGGAAGAAAGGCCCGGCGATCCGGTTCTGCCAGGGGGACCAGTCGGTTCCAGATTGGCCGGCCAGTACCACGGCGGTGGGTTGCTCGTCCGCCACTTCCTCGGCGTGGCTGGGACCCAGCAGGACGGCCACGGGGTGTTCGTCCCGGCATCCGGCCTGGGAAAGTTCGTCCTCGATGACTTCGCTGAGACGTTCGAGCGTGGTGACTTCGAAGCCCTTGGCCATGTTGATCACCGGGACGCCGGCACCGAAACTGGGACTCTTGGCGGCCTTGGCGATCACTTCACGGACCGCCTGGCTGGGTACGCAGACGAACAGGACCTCGGCATTGTTCAGGGCGTCGTCGAGATCAAGGGTGCCTCGCATGTTTGGCGGCAGGGTGACATCGCCCAAGTAGTCGGGATTGGTGCCGGTGGTGTTTATGCTGTCCACCTGTCGGGCATCGATGCCCCACAAGACAACGCGCTCCCACTTGTGGCAAAGGTGGCGGCCGAAGGCAGAGGCCCAACTGCCGGTGCCAAGGATCGCGGCTTTCATCTCAGTCCCCCCCTCTTTCGCTGCTTTCCTGCCCGTTGTTCGGTGCGGTCTGTCCCTCGGTACCGTCCCGCAGGCGGGCGATGTTGGCCCGGTGCTTGAAGATCACCCACCCGCAGATGATGAAGACGAAAACGATGATCGTCTTGGATGTTTCCAGGGATCGCCATTCGAAGAAAACCACGGCCCAGGGCAGGATGGCCGCGGCCGCGAGGCTGCCCACCGAAACGATGCGGGTGACCAGGAACATCGAGAGGAAGGCTGCGACGGCAACCAAGATGGCCAGAGGCGCCAGGACGGCGAAGGCCCCGGCCGTGGTGGCCACGCCCTTGCCACCGTGAAAATTGACGAAAGGACTGAAGGTGTGGCCCAGGGCGGCCACGCCGCCGGCGAAAATCCTAAAGAGGTCAGGCGTGATGTGGAAGGGGGTCGCCTGACCCTCGGGCCAGGTGCTGACCAGCCAGGTCATCAGACCCACCGCGGCGGCTCCCTTGGCCATGTCCAGGAACAGGCAGAGGCCGCCCCAGCCCGAACCCAGGGTCCGGAAGACGTTGGTCGCCCCCAGGTTGCCACTGCCGTATTGACGCAGATCGATGCCCTTGACCTTCTTGCCGATGATGAAGCTGAAGGGTATCGATCCCAGGCAGAAAGCGAGGATCAAAAATAGGATCAATAACATGGGCCAAATTTTCGTTGAGGTGTGTCGGGTCAGGCCTCGGGTGGGCGGCCCGTTAATGTTTTTTCATTTTGACAAAGATCCGGCTGCCGGTAAAGCCGTATTCCTTGCGCAATTGATTATTGATATAGCGCAAATAATTGCGAGCGAAGAATTTGGGTTCGTTGACCGACATAACGAAAGTGGGCGGCTCCCGGTCTGCCTGGGTCACGTAGTAGATCTTGCCCAGGCCCCCGCTGTGGGCCCGCGGGTTCTGGATCCGAACCACTTTCTCAAGAAAATCGTTCAACTGGCTGGTGGGAACACGTTTCTGTCGGTTTTCATGAACTTCCCAAACCTTTTCCATGATCTTGCCCGTGCGCTGGCGCGTTTCGGCGCTGACCATGAACCAGGGTGCGTAGGGCAGGAAGGGCACGTCGCGGCAGAATTCCTCCCAGTACTCCCGGTGGGTATTGGTGACCTTGGCTGAGATGAGATCCCACTTGTTGAACACCACGAGGACGCCCTTGCCGGCGTCGTGGATCATCCCGGCGATCTTTGCATCCTGGCTCACCGAGCCGCAGGAGGCATCCACGATGAAGACGGCCACGTCGCACTGCTCCAGGGCGCGAATCGTGCGCATGTTGCTGAAGACCTCGACCGCCTCCCTGACCTTGGACTTGCGGCGGAGGCCCGCGGTGTCGATCAGACGGATGGTCTTGCCGTGCCACTTGAGGTCGGTGTGCACCGAGTCTCGAGTGGTGCCGGAGATTTCGCTGACCAGAGCGTCCTGGCGACCGGTCAGGATGTTCAGCAGCGACGACTTGCCCACGTTGGGGCGTCCCAGAATGGCGACCCGGCAGTCACAGGGCGTCTCGACGGTCTGCGCGGGAAATCCCTCGATCACCACGTCGAGCAGATCCCCTACCCCGTAACCGTGCAGGGCGCTGATCCCGACGGGATCTCCCAGGCCCAGGCTGTAGAACTCGTGGAGGGCGAGTTGGTCGGCCTCCTTCTCCAGCTTGTTGACGCACAGGACCACCGGTTTGCCCTTCTTGCGCAGATCCTTGGCGATGGACTGGTCCCAGGCCATGGGCCCCACCTTGCCGTCCACCATCAGGAGCACCAGATCGGCGTCGTCGATGGCCATCCGGGCGATTTCGGTTACCACGCTGTCGAATTCGGAAACGGTTTCCCCGAAGGGGATGATGCCGCCGGTATCCAGGAGGATGAACGGGTGTCCCGCCCAATCGGTCGTCTCGGTGATCCGGTCGCGGGTCACGCCGGGGGTCTCGTGCACGACCGATCGTCTCTCACCGATGATCCGGTTGAAAAGGGTCGATTTGCCCACGTTGGGGCGTCCGACGATGGCGACCGTGCGCAGAGACAAGGCGTTCTCCTGATGGGTTCCTGATGAATTCCTGATGAATTCTTGATGAGGAGTGTTTGCCGGGCCGGTCCATTGACCAGCGGCGGCCGGTTCGGCAGGAGTGAAACTAGCCCAGTTTCCGCCAGAAATCAATGAAGCCGTCTTCCTCGCCCACAACGACCGTGTGAGGTTGGTCACGGGCGATGTCCTCCAGTTTCATGCCGTCGAGGGTCAATTCGTCGCTGTTCAAAACACGCGGGGAAAGGATCACCGTCCGCTTCGGCTCGGGCGGCAGGTCAAGCAGGGCGCGGCGCAGATCCTGGCCGGACAGCAGACCCGCCACCGTGACGGAATTGCCGTAGAAACGATTTTCCACACCCATCACTTCCACGGGAGCCGCGTCGGTCGCCGCCAGAACCGGAGTGAATTCACGCCGCCAGGCCTTGGCCGCCAGTTCGCCGGTCAGGACCGTCAATGGCTGCAGCGGCAGGTCGTCATCCTCGGCGGCCCATTCCAGTTCTTCGCGCCAGGTGTCCTTCAGACGAACGCAAAGGCCGATGGCGTTGTCGATCTGCCAGAAACCGTCGTATCGCTCGGCGGACGGGAAAGGCCGGTCGGCCAGCAGGTAGAATTCGTCGCTGAGGTAGACGAAGGAATAGCCAAGTTCCTGTTTGGCCTCTTCCTGCCAGTCGGTCACCTGGGCGATGGTCTCGGCGGCGAGTTCCGGGCTCACGGGATCGAGGCTGGTCAGACCCTTGCGGTGGGCGCTGAGGCCCACCGGCACGATGGCCAGTGATTTCACCCCGCCTCGTATCCCATCATTCCGGTCTTTCATCCCGCTGAATTCCGGAAGTTCATGGGCTCCATCGTAGCCGTGGCCACGGTCGCAGACGGCGGTGAAGGGGCTCTCGTCATCTTCGGCGGAAGTACCGAGAGCGAGCAGATCGCGGAAGGTCTTGGCGAGGATCGGCCCTTCGTTCCAACCCGGGCAGAGAACGACCTGGGTGTGGATCTCGATGCCGGCCTCGGCAAGTTCGCGAAGGATGGCCATCACGTCGATCCTGCGCTTGATGCCCAGCATGCGGGTGCGCACGTCGATATCCGTGGCGTGCACCGACACGTAGAGCGGGCTCATCTTCTGCTCGATGATTCGTTTCAGGCCCCTCTTCCCCAGGCTGGTCAGGGTGATGTAGTTGCCGTACAGGAAGCTGAAACGGTAGTCCTCGTCCTTGACGTAGATCTGGTCGCGCATGCCCTTCGGATTCTGGTCGATGAAACAGAAGACGCAGTCGCAGGCGCAGGTCTTGAACTCCATGGGCGCGAAACAGCCGGTGACCGCGTCGATGTCCGCGGGGTCCATTTCCACGCGCACCATCTCGCCGGTCTTGCGCTGGATGTTCAGGGTGGTGACCTTGTCTTCGGGGGTATAGTAGTACAGGTCGAGGATGTCCTCGATGGGCCGACCATCGAGATGCGTGATGTGGTCGCCGGTCCGCCACTCGAACAGGGTGTCCAAGGGCGCTGGGAATGGCCTGATGAGCATGATCATGGGACAAAAGTAAACACGGCAGGGGGTTGGGCGCAACGCCTGAGGCCAATTCCGTTGTCCGACCCCGGACCTGGAAAGTTGACATCCCCGCGGGGGAGATTTAGGTTTCGTAACCTGACCCGAATCGGAGCGGGCTTAGCTCAGTTGGTAGAGCATCAGCTTCCCAAGCTGAGGGTCGCCGGTTCGAACCCGGTAGCCCGCTCCAGTTAAATATGTTCAATGTACCCTCTTGATTCCTCCCTCGGTCCCAACCAGTTGAAGATGAATACCCGGCCATGCTAGACTCATGCTCGTGAGCTGGTCCCACTGCCCGGTTTATTCACCAAGGGAGTTAAATGACACGGCAAAACGGCACCCTCGGCATGGTCGGAATCCTCATTTTGGCCTCGATCCTGTTCGTGGTTTTTCCGGCGCGGGTGTTCGAGTGCGATGCGGTGATCTACGCGTGCGCCGGTCTGCACAAGGACCTCGTTCAGTCTACCGATGCCGGCCACCTGGCCTGGGGCGGCATCGAGTGGATGGCCGCGGATTTCGGCCGGGCGGTGAAACCGCCATATAATCCCATTTTTTTGCTGCGCTGGTTGAGCGTTACCGCTGCTTTGACCGGTGCCTGGCTGCTGTTCCTGTTGCTTGCGCGCTCGTTGCGCCTGCCTGGATCCTTGGCTGCCGCTCTCGCGGGGTGCCTACTGTTTTCATATTCCTATTGGCATTTCGGCTTGCAGGCCGAGCCTCATATTTTTCA
>CBDURF010000166.1:0-7549 GCA_965369705.1 uncultured bacterium | reverse complement strand
TCCCCCCATGATCCATCTGCACGTACACAGCCACTACTCCCTGCTCTGCGGCGCCAGTTCACCCGCCGAGTTGATCGCCCGCGCGGCGGCCCTCGACTTTCCGGCCCTGGCCCTGACCGACCTGAACGCCATGTACGGCACCGTCGAATTCCAGAAGGAGTGCGAAAAGGCGGGGTTGCGGGCCATCCACGGGGTCGAGATCACCGACGACCGGCCGATTGATACCGATCCGGTGCGGCTGATCGCGGGTTCGTTGCAACCGGGCCGCCCCCGCGCCGTCCTGTTGGCCCGTGACGAGAGCGGTTACGCGGCCATCTGCCGGCTGACCACGCTCCGGCAGGTGCGGCCCGATTTCCGCCTGCTGCGCGAGTTGCCGCCGTTTCTCGGCGCCGAGGGCGGCGGCCTGTTCTGTCTGACCGATTCGCTCCAGGTGCTGGAGGCCGTCGCACAGGCCGCCCGTCAGGATGCCGGCCAAGTCGCTGGTCAAGACGCCGACGCGAACAAACGGCCGGACCTGATGGGCTTCACCCGCGGCGCGCTGCGGGTCCTTTTACCCGCAGTGGGCGGCGAACTCGGCCCGGTCTACCGGCGGCTACGTGAACTGGACGGATGGGCGGCCGCGCACCGCGTACCCGTGGTCGCCGGCGGCGATGCCTTCGCCGCCGTGCCCGAGGATCTCGAGCGCCAGAAGCTGGTCTCCAGCATGCGCACCCTGACCACGGTCGAAACGGTGCCCGCCGACAGGTGCGCCCCGAATGGCTCCTGGCTCAAGCCCGCAGCCCGGATGCACGAACTGCTGGACGAATTTCCCACCGCCTGCCTCGAAAGCGAGGCCATCGCCGAGCAGTGTCGTTTCCAGCACAAGCTGGGCCGATGGCGCTACCCCGAGTTTCCCCTGCCCGCCGGCGAAACGACCGAGTCGTACCTGTGGAAACTCTGCTTCGACGGTCTGCAGAAACGCTACCGGCAGGTCACCGGCCGGGCCATGGCCCGTCTGCAGGAAGAGATCGCAGTGGTCGAGAAGCTGGGTTTCGCCGGCTATTTCCTGATCGTGTGGGACATCGTGCGCTTCGCCGGCGACCACGGCATGCCGACGCTGGGCCGCGGCTCGGCGGCCAACTCGCTGGTCAGCTACCTGCTGGGCATCACCCACGTCGATCCCCTGGAGCACGACCTCTATTTCCAGCGCTTCTTGAATCCCGAACGGCTGACGCCGCCCGACATCGACCTGGATTTCGGTTGGAAGGACCGCGACCAAGTTCTGGAGTACGTCTACGACCGCTACGGGCGCGACCACACGGCGATGATCTGCAACATCAACCGCTTCAGCCTGCGCTCGGGTTTTCGCGAGGCGGCCAAGGCCCGCGGCTACGGCGACCGGGACCTCAGCAAGGTTACGCGGCGGCTGCCCTGGCGAGTGTTCGAGGGACCCGACAGCGACGCCGCCCTGGCCAGACGGCCCGAATCCACCGGTCTGCCCTTGAGCCGCGAGCCCTACCGTTCGCTGCTCTTGCAGGCCCGGCAGTTGAACCGGCGGCCGCGGCACCTGGGCATCCACGCCGGCGGGGTGGTCATCGCCGGTCGGCCGCTGACCGATCTGTTTCCGCTGCAGTGGGCACGCAAGGGCATCCTCATCAGCCAGCTGGACATGTATTCGGTGGAGGATCTGGGCTTGGTGAAGATCGACCTGCTGGCCCAACGCGGCATCGCGGTGGTGGCCGACGCGGCGCGCGCGGTGAGCAAAAACCATGGCATCAGCGTGGACCTGAGCAAGCTGCCGGATGGCGACCCGGCCACGCGCCGCCTGATGCGGCAGGGCGACACCATGGGCTGCTTCTACATCGAGTCGCCGGGCATGCGCTCACTGCTCAAGAAGCTGAAGGCCGATACCTTCACGGTGGTCGTGGCCGCCAGCAGCGTCATCCGGCCCGGCCCGTCGGACAGCGGCATGTCGCGCAGCTTCGTCCTGCGGCACCTGGGCAAGGAGAAGGCGGTGTTGCCGCATCCGTCGCTGGAGTTCCTGAACGAGACCTACGGCGTGATGATCTACCAGGAAGACGTGATGCGCACCCTGAGCGCCGTGGCCGGCATGACCCTGGCCGAGGCCGACCTGATGCGCCGCTCGATGAGTTTCAAGGGCGACGCGCAGGAATTCCTGGCCATGGAAAACCGTTTCCTTGGCGGCGCACGCGACGCCATCGCCTCGGGCTGCGTGCCCGACGTGGCGCCCGGGGTGATCGAGGAGCTGTGGCGGCAGATCAGCAGCTTCGCCGGCTACGCCTTCTGCAAGGCCCACTCGGCCAGCTACGCGGTGCTCTCGTTCCAGGCCGCCTGGCTGAAGGCCCACCACCCGGCCGAGTTCATGGCCGCGGTGATGAGCAACGGCGGCGGTTTCTACAGCGTGTCCGCCTACCTCGAGGAAACACGCCGCCTGGGTCTGGAGATCCTCCTGCCGGACATCAACCACAGCCGGGACGTGTTCACCGGACAGGACAGGCAGGTCAGGATCGGACTGCAGCAGATCCACGGTATGAGCAGCCGCTCGCTGGATGCGATGCTGGACGAGCGCGACAGCCGCGGCTACTTCGTCTCCCTGGGCAACCTGCTCGAGCGTGTGCCGCAACTGGCTGAGAACGAGATCGAGAACCTGATCCGCTGCGGCGCCTGCGACGGTTTCGAACTGACGCGCCCGGAACTGTTGTGGCGCCACGCGCTGATCCGCAAGGAGCGGCGCGGACAGAAGAAGCTGTGGGCTGCTGGCAGCCGCGACAATGGTCACGGCAACCGCGACGGCGGACGCACCACCGTGCAGACAGCCACCCTGTTTCCCGTCGGCGGCACCGCGCCCGGCGGCGGGTCGGCCGTCTCGCTGATACCCGCCATCCCCGACTATTCACACGCCGAAAAACTGCAGCAGGAGATGGAGGTGCTGCACCTGACGGCCACGGGCCACCCCATGGCCATGCTGCGCGATTGGCTCAGGCAGCGGGGCGTGATCTGCGCCCGCGACCTCGGCGGCTGGGCCGGGCGCCGGGTCAAGGTGGCCGGCGCCCTGATCACCGCCAAGAGCGCAACGGTGCGCAAGACCGGCGAGGCCATGAAATTCATCACTCTCGAGGACGAAACCGACCTGTGCGAGGTCACTCTGTTTCCCAAGGTCTACGCCCGTTACGGCGCGCGTCTGCTCAGCCGCGGACCCTACCTGGTGACCGGCATCGTGGAAGACGATCACGGCTCCGTGACCTTGACGGCCGAGACCCTGGAGATCATCTGACACCGCTTGACCCGGGTTTTTGAAGCGCCGCGCAACCTCGCGGCCACTCCACCGATCGAGGGTGATTCCGCTCCGAAACACTACGCTGGACTTCCGGATTTTAACGACCATATTGCCGGCCTGATATTCTAGTTTGAACCATCCCGGAGGTGAATCATGAACACAACAGCCTTTCTGATCCTGTCGTTCTCATCCCTTTTCGCGGTCATCGATCCTTTGGGCGTCATTCCGTTCTTCAGCGGCCTGACCGCCGGCAGGGATCTGCGGCAAAAACGCAAGATCCTGATCAAGGCGCTGATCACGGCCTTTTTCGTGTTGATGATGTTCACCGTCGTGGGACATCAGCTGCTGGGACTGTTCGGGATCACCGTCGACGCCTTCCGCATCGCCGGCGGAGTGATCTTCTTCGGCATCGGGCTGGACATGCTGCAGTCCAAGCCCCGACGCTGGCGCACCGGCATCGGCAAGGCCTACGCCAAGGACATCGAATCGAGCCGGGATGAGGACGATGACGATGATCCTTCGATCACGCCGCTGGCCATCCCCATGATCGCCGGTCCGGGTTCGATCACCACCGTGATGGTGCTGACGCCCCAGGCCCCGGCCCACCTGGGCATACCCCTGGTAATCGGGGCGGTCCTGGCCAACCTGCTGCTCACAGGCGCCATCCTGATGGGCGCGGATGTGGTGCTGGCCAAACTCGGCCGCACCGGCATGAAGGTCATCGAAAAACTGATGGGGTTGCTGGTGACGGTGATCGCCGTACAACTCATGATCGACGGAATCACGCCGGTCATCACCCGGATGATCGGGTGATCAGGCGGTGGCCCTGCGCTCTTTGACCACGGACAGGCCCAGCACCTTCATGTACAGGACCTCGGTCGCGTCGAGCATGTGATCGAGGGTGAATCGGCGCCGGACGCGCTCGCGGCCCCGGCGCCCCATTTCCCGGCGCAGACCAGGCGAATCAAGCAGGCAGTCCAGCCTGCGGGCCAGGGCATCCGCATCTCCCGGTTCGACCAGGAATCCCTCCACGCCGTCGCGCACGATTTCCGGACTGCCCCCGCTGTTCGTCACGGCCACCGGCAGCCCCTGGGCCATGGCCTCCACGGTCACCAGGCCGAAGGGTTCGGCCTGGGAACAGACCACCTGCACGTCGAAGGCCGCACAGGCCGCGGCGGCGTGGTCGACGTATCCGAAAAAGTGGACATTGGGCCCCAATCCCAGCCGTTCGGCCAACCGATGGAGACTATTGACGTAGTCGTTGACGCCAGGCCCATCCCCCAGGATGAACAGCCGAAAATCCGGCCAGCGCGACCGCAAAAGAGCGGCGGCCTCGAGCAGCATCTCGACCCCTTTACCCGGACAGAGGCGGCCCACGAAACCTACGACAGGCACGTCCGGACCCACGCTCGCGGACTCGCGCAAGTCAATGCAGGCTCTATCGATTCCAGCCCATTCGATCCCGTTGGGAATGGCCACCACTCGGTCGGGGGCCATGACCCCCGACGCCAACAGGCCCCGGCGCACGGCCCGGCTGACGGCGATCATGGCGCTGAAGCGGCTCATGAAGGGGCGCTTGAGCACAGGAAGTGAAATCCGGTGCAATTGATGGCGTGAGCCTACGTTGAGCACCCCGGTGCCCAGGGTGGCCGCGGCGGCGATGAAATAATCACGCGGCAGGTGGGTGTGAAGGATCTGGATGTCCTGGCGGATAAGCCACCGCCTCAGGCGGGACACGCTCACCGGCTCGAACCAGTCCACCAACGAAAGGGGAAGAACCTCCACCCCCCGCGCTTGAAGCGCCCCCCGCAGTCGGCTGTCCGGCCTTACCACGCAGGATACCGAGTGCCCGCGCCCCTGCATGCCCGCCGCCAGATTCAACAGGCACACCTCGCCGCCGTAGAATCCGATCATCGAACTGAGGTGGGCGATGCGCATCCGCAGGACGCTCCCCTTGAGGAATCGACAAGTTTACAAGCTCATCAACGTGGCCAATCTTGACTACAGACCGATGGTACCCTACCGTCCCACCCACACCAACCAGTAATACTGACAACTGCCTGGAGGCTTTCCCTATGGTGCGTCACCTGTGTTCAATCCGCCGCCCAGTGCTCCTGCTTCTGGTCGCGGTGGGCCTTGTGGGTTTCTGGTCCCTGGCCGCGGTTGCCCAGGATCACGGCGACATCCATGGCGAAATCCATGGCGAAATCCAAAGTGAAGGTCACGGCGACGGTCACGGCGTAGAGCACGCCAGCCCCGTGGGATTGCTGCCACTGTGGACGCTCATTCCCTTCGTCGGCATCCTGCTGTCGATCGCCCTGGGCCCCCTGATCGCGCCCCACTTCTGGCACGTCCACTTTCCCAAGGTCTCGGCCTTCTGGGCCCTGCTCTTTGCCGTTCCATTCCTGTTCTGGAACACCAGCGAGGCCATCCAGGAATTACTGCACATCTACCTGATGGACTACATACCCTTCATCATACTGTTGTGGGGACTGTTCACGATCTCGGGAGGGATCTACCTGGGCGGTTCGCTGCGCGGTTCCCCCAAGGTCAACCTGACCCTGCTGCTGATCGGCACCTTCCTGGCTTCGCTGATCGGCACCACCGGCGCGGCCATGGTCCTGATCCGCCCCCTGCTGCGGGCCAACGAATGGCGGCGCAACAAGGTTCACCTGATGGTCTTCTTCATCTTCCTGGTGGCCAACATCGGCGGCTCTCTTACGCCGCTGGGCGACCCGCCCCTGTTCCTGGGGTTCCTGCACAACGTGCCCTTCTTCTGGGTCACCACGGGCCTAATTAAAGAGATGCTGGTGGCGTCAGGACTCATCCTGATCGTCTTCTTCTTCGTCGACACCTATTTCTACCGGAAGGAAGAGAATATTCCCGAGCCCGAGACCGACGGTGACGGTATCCATATCGAGGGCTGGCACAACTTCTTCTTCCTGTTCGGGGTGATGGGCGCGGTGATCATGTCCGGCTCGTTGAAACTGATCGACGTCCCCATCTACACCGGCGGCAGCCACCCGGTAATTGTTCCGTTGCAGAACTGGCTGAAGGACATCATCATCATCGCGATGGGCATCCTCTCGCTCAAGACGACCGCCAAGGCTCTGCGCAAGAAGAACGGCTTTTCCTGGTTCCCCATCCAGGAGGTGGCCTACCTGTTCGCGGGTATCTTCATGACGATCATCCCCGCCTTGGCCATCCTCAAGGCGGGATCGGCCGGCGCCCTGGCCGACCTGACCAACGCAGTGCACGGCCCGGTGCGGTACTTCTGGGCCACGGGCATCCTCTCCAGTTTCCTGGACAACGCGCCGACCTATCTGACCTTCTTCAACGCCGCCCTGGGTGATTTGGGCAAGGTCGAAGCCGACATCCCCGGCATGCTCGGCTACCTCGACCAGTCCCTGCGCCACGAGGTCTTCATCAGTGATCTGACGGCCATTTCCGCGGGCGCGGTGTTCATGGGCGCGGTGACCTACATCGGCAACGCGCCGAACTTCATGGTGAAGGCCATCGCCGAGGAGGCCGGCATCCCCATGCCCAGCTTCTTCGGGTTCATGCTCAAGTGGTCCGTCCCGATCCTGATGCCGATCTTCGTCATCGTGACCCTGGTGTTCTTTGTCTAGAGGAGTTTGAGAAATGGCGACGAAAAACAGCACCGCCAAACAGTCATTCTACGAGGTCGTGTTCATGGGCAAACCCAAGGTCGTGCGGGCCTTCATGAAGGGTTTTGTCATGGGCACACTCGACGACGCCACGGTCATCTACAGCTTCAACGCGGGAATCCATCACGAGGGGAAGGTCGAAAAACTGGCGGAACTGGTGGGGATCCGGGGCACCGACTGCCACATCATCGTGGACGCCGACACCAGCGCCCTGCTGAAGAAACGGGCCAAGCGGATCGTCAAGGAGACCGGCCTGGAGATCACCTCCCACCGCCACATCCGTTCGGCGAGCATGTTCTTCAAGTTCCAAGCCTTCGCTCCCCGGTACAACCAGGAGATCGTGGATCTGGTGAAGAAGCTTCCGGCCGGACTGCGGGTGGACGGTTTCAAGCACGAGGTGAAGCTCGATCCCAAGGCCAAGGGCATCGAGGCCTACTCGGTGGCGCACCACTATGAGGCCTGCGGCGAAGCGACCGTGGTCGGACGCATCGATCTGCTGGTCGACTTGAAGAAGAAGTTCGCCGACTATCCCTTGATCCAGTCCGAAGACATCGTTCTGAAGCTGGCCTAGGAGCCGGAAACAGGCCCGCTGAAGAAGAATCCC
>CBDURF010000165.1:0-7597 GCA_965369705.1 uncultured bacterium | reverse complement strand
TGACCGGCAAGATGATGTTGTTGAGGTAATTGTCATGATGCAGGGTGCGGCAGGCTCAGGGAAACCTGCCGCGCCCCAGGTTCGTTCCGGCCATCATTCGGAGGGTGAGTGCAGGTGAGAAGCCACAGGAAATTCCTGTCATTCGGAAAATTCATGGCCTCGGTGTGTCTTTTCCTGGTTCCGGTCAGCCTGTGGGCCGGCACGACCGGCACACTGACCGGAAAGATCACCGACGGGGAAGACAAGCCCGTGGTGGCGGCCACAGTGCTCCTGATCGGCACCCGGCTCGGGGCCTATTCCGACGCGGAGGGCAATTTCACTATTCTCAATATTCCCGCCGGCACCTACACCGTGAAGGTGAGCCGCCTGGGCTACAATTCGATCACCACCGAGAAAGTCCGCATCTCCGCCGACAACCGGACCACCCTGGATGTCGGCATGGGGGATACCACCCTCAAGACCGAGGAAGTGGTGGTCGTGGCCGAGCGGCCGCCGGTGGATCTGAAACTCACCAGTTCCCAGACCAATTTGACGACGGAGGAGATCGAAGACCTCCCGGTCCAGGATCTGGACGACGTGGTGAACCTGCAGTCCGGGGTGGTCGACGGCCATTTCCGGGGCGGCAGGTCCGGAGAGGTTCAGTACCAGGTCGACGGGGTCAGTGTCAACAACGCCTTCGACAATTCCTCGAGTCTCAAGGTGGATCGTTCTCTCCTGCAGGAAGTGCAGGTCATCAGCGGCACTTTCGACGCGGAATACGGCCAGGCCATGAGCGGGGTCGTTAACGCGATCCTGAAACAGGGTACCGAAAAGTTCGAGATGAGCGGGGAGGTGTATGTGGGCGGCTGGCTGTTTCCCGGCAGGGAAGAAGTCCGGTTGACCGACGACACCTTCCGTCCCACCGCGATCCAGAGCTACCAACTCTCATTGAGCGGCCCCATTCCGCTGGGTGAAACCACCTATCTGTTGAGCGGGCGACGGTATCTTTTCGACGATTACGTGTACGGGGAGAGACGGTTTGTGCCCACGGACCGGGCTGATTTCGAAAACGGCGTTTACACGCCCTCCGGAGACGGGGAAAAGGTGGCCCTGGGTTATTCGAAAGAGTGGTCGGGTCTGATCAAGCTGACCAACACCTCCCTGGCCAACGCGAAAATCAACTACCAGGCCATCTTCAACCAGAGGGAAAGCCGGCGCACGGATTTCGCCTACCGGTTCAATCCCGAGGGGTTGTCGACGCAGGAAGGCTTTTCCATATCCCACGGATTCGATTGGACCCACACCCTCGGCGCCTCGACCTTCCTGGACGTCAGCCTGCGTCAGAATTACTTCAAGTACGAGGATTTCGTCTATGCGGATGTCGGTGATTCCCTCTACGACCTGGCGGGCAAACCTGACAGCGACAGGAACTACGAGGACGGGGCCATCGTTCAGGGCGTTCAACTCGGCCGTTACCTTCAGGAAACCAATACGCCCCTGGTCAAAGCCTCGGTCGTCAGCCGGGTCACCCCGGAGCACCAGCTGAAAACCGGCCTCGAAGTCAGCCTGCCCAAGGTGACGTTCGGTTCCCCGGGTCATCTGACGTTTGCTTCCCTGGACGGGGTTGAAACACTCGTCCGGCACATCGACGATCCCCCGGACTTTCCCCCGGTCGCAACCTATTACCCGGTAGTCGGAGCCGCCTATCTGCAGGACCAGATGGAGCTCAAGGACCTTATCGTGCGGGCGGGTCTGCGGTTCAGCTATTTCGACGCCCAGTCGACGATTCCCAGTGACCTGGCCAATCCCGCCAACTCCATAGAGGGAGCTCCTGAATCCTACCCCCAGGAGACCACGGTCAAAACGTCACTTTCGCCCCGGCTCGGCGTGGCCTATCCCATCGAAGACAGCGCGGCGATCCATTTCGCCTACGGACACTTCCACCAGTTTCCGGCCATTGGAACGATCTTCTCCAATTCAGACTACGACGTCCTGACCAATCTCCAGGCCGGCAGCGACAATTTCGGGGTCATGGGTAATCCCGACGTCGAACCCGAGGAGACAATCCAGTACGAAATCGGCTACAAGCAGATCCTGACTCCGGATCTGGGTTTCGACCTGACCCTGTTCTACAAGGACATCAGGAATCTGCTGGGCGTCGAGTTCATCGAAACCTATACGGGGGCCAGATATCCCCGCCTGACCAATGTCGATTTCGGGAATGTCTACGGGGTCACCCTGGCCGTGGATCACCGACGGATCGGCCCCTTGAGCCTGGCCCTGGACTATACCTGGCTGAGGGCCCTGGGGAATTCCAGCGATCCACACGAGACGGCCACGCGGGCCGCCGCGGGAGAAGATCCCCGGCCCCGACTCGTCCCCTTCAACTGGGACCAGCGTCACACCCTGAATGTGACGGCCTCACTGTCCAAGCCCGGCAACTATTCCGTCAGTACGGTCATCAAGGCCGCCAGCGGACAACCCTTCACCCCGGTGCTCGAATCGGGATTCGGGCACGGCCTGGAAACCAATTCGGGCAAGAAGCCTTCCGGAATCCTGGTCGACCTGCGGGCCTCGAAAACTCTCGGCCCCAAGGGCAGATTCAACCTGTTCATGAGGGTGTTCAATCTTTTCGACACGATGTTCTTCAATGGGTTCGTGTTCAACAGTACAGGCAGTCCGCACTATTCCCGGTTTCCCGAACCGGATCGGGTGACGCTCGCCAACCCCACCCGCTTCAATCCCCCCCGCCGGATCGAATTAGGTCTTCAAGTCAAACTGGGGGGAATGTGATGTTCTCACGACCCGGAATTTTCAGGAGAAGGCCAGTGGTGGTAACTCACGGGAAACCGATCTTGATCCTCTTGTGCGCCCTGGTCCTTTTGGCCTCGCTGCCCGGAGTGCGGTCGTCGGCGGAGGTCGTCACGCCCGTCCCCCAGGATCGTCGGGGCCGGCTCGACGCCGAGCGTCTCGGTCATCATGACGCCAACAACATGCGGACCCGGTTCTGGAATTACGGCATGGTCGGGGATTACCCCAGCGATCCGGGCAACGTGGATCTCAGTGTCTTCCACTCCGTCGAAGTGCCCAAGGGCAGCGGCATGAACTACAGCGACGGCATCACGCCCTTCGTCCTGGCCAAGATCACCCAGACCAACGGCGTGGACGCCTACATCATGGAAACGGGATTCCGCGAGCGCCAGGGCACAAGCCCCTTCTACAACCGGGTGATGCGGTTCGAGCCCAGACCCGGCTATTTCCAGCCCAACCCCGCCATCAATGCGGGAAGGTCTCCGGCGGTGAGCAACGATCCCCGGACCTGGCCTGATTTCTGGCCGGACCGGATGGACGACGTCACGGACCCCGGTTGGTCGGGCTCCTGGAACGGTTTTTTCGGCAAACAGATCGTGGCCGACCAGGAAAGCTACATGGTCATGGACGATGATTTCTACGACGCCTGGCAGTTCTATCCCGACAGCCGGGACGCCACGCGGCGGGGACTCGGTCTGCGCATCGAACAAAGGGGTTTCCAGTGGGCGAACCCCCAAGCCCGCAACGTGATTTTCTGGTTGTACGACATCACGAACGAAGGCACGACCGACTACGACGACAACATCGTTTTCGGATTGTACATGGATTCCGGAGTCGGGGGTTCGGCCCTGTCCTGTGACGGGATTTTCGAGTCGGATGACGACAACGCATTCTACAACCGGGATTTCGATGAAGAGGTCATCAACCTTGTCTACACCTGGGACAACGGCGGGCATGGCCGCAACCTGAACAGTTCCTGCGCGATAACCGGCTATCTGGGCTACGCCTACATGGAAACTCCCGGCAATTCCCTCGACGGGGTCGACAATGACGAGGACGGCATCACCGACGAATTGCGCGCCGGCGGTCCCGGCGTTCCCATCATCGGACAGGACCAGATCCTGGCCTACGTGACGGCCAATTACGACCTCGAGCGCTTCGAAATCACCTACGGCCCGGTGACTGAAAAGCCGGCCTACAAGAAAGGCCTGTGGTGGACAGGCGACGAGGACCTGGATTGGACGGTCGAGGGCCAGGACCTGGGTGTGGACGGCGTGCCCGACACCAACGACGAAGGCGAAGGAGACGGCATTCCCACCGACGGGGAACCCAATTTCGACTCCACGGACCTGCATGAATCAGATCAGATCGGCCTGACCGGTTTCAAGATCAACCGCATCGTGCCGGGCCAGGGCAACCCCAACCAGGAAACCGACAACATCGTGTTCTTCACCGACAATCACGATTGGCCGGAACGGTTGTACGACCAGTTCACCGACCCGGATCCGGATGCCCGGTTCGACGATCCTTTGGCCTCCAACTACAACATCGGGTTCCTCTTCGCGTCGGGACCGTTCACCCTCAAGGCGGGACAGACCGAGAGGTTCAGCCTGGCCCTGGCCTTTGGAGCCGATCTCACCGAGTTGAGAGGCACCGTCCAGACAGTGCAGACGATCTACGACGCCAACTACCGTTTTGCCGTGCCTCCCCGGTTGCCAACCGTCACGGCTGAAACTGGTGACGGGTTCGTGCGGTTGTCCTGGGACGACGTGGCCGAGCAGGGTCTGGATGCCGTCACGGGGGAGGAGGATTTCGAGGGCTACCGCGTCTATCGCTCGACAGATCCCGAATTCCGCGATCCCAAGGTGATCTCCACCGGCACCGGCAGCGGGCCCATCGGAAACGGGAAACCCATCGCCCAGTTCGACCTGGTCGACGGGCGCAGCGGGTTTTCCGAAGAGGTGGTCGAGGGAGTAGCCTACTTCCTGGGGACCGATAGCGGGGTCACCCACACCTGGACCGACTACAGCGTGACCAACGGTCAGCAGTACTATTACGCGGTGACGGCCTACGACTACGGCTCCGACAATTTCGGTTTTTATCCTTCGGAGAACGCCATCACCGCCTCACGGACCCTGCGCGGTGGATTGATCCTGCCGTTGAATGTGGTCGCGGTTCGACCGAATCCCAAGGCCTTGGGTTTCGTGCCGGCCAATGCGGACTCCACCGAACAGATCGCCAACCGAGGCTCGGGTCACGTGGTCGTTGATGTCGTCAATTCGGAGATCGTACCCGACGGGCACCTGTTCAAGATTTCGTTCACCACTCCGGCTGCCGACAGCCTCAGGGCGACTGCTTATTCGCTCACCGACAGCACGACCGGTGAACTTCTGTTCGAGACGGGGACCGATCTGGCTGGCTTGGGTATCGGCCCGGTGGGAGCTGGTCTGCTTCCGGTCATCAGTACGCCGGAAAAGGTTTCGGTGGACACGAAGGGAACCGGATTCCTTCCCGGCAGCCCGACCGACGCCCGGCTTGCGGTGACCTACAAGGACGTTCTTCCGGCCAACTTCATCAGACCGGGATACCCCGACGACATCACGATCTTCTTCTATGACACGGTGGTCGACACCTCGCTGGCCATGGATTTCTACCCCGCCAGACCGGCGAAATTCGAAATCATCGCCCATACCGAAAACGGGGACCAGAAGATGGATTTCCGTTTCAGGGATATCGACGGCGACGGCACGATCAGCCAGGCCAACGAAATCGTGGACGCGATCACCTACGCCCCGGACCAGCCGGACGCCCCCCAGATCACCTGGCGGTTCGAACTGGAAACGCCGGTGGTCGTTCCGGATCTGCCTCCCGGCGCGGGAGACGCCTTCGGGGTGACATTGACCCGGCCTCTGGGCGCGGACGATGTCTTCGTATTCGACACGCAAGGGGAATACCTGGACGCGGTGGCCGCGGCCGACGGATTCGAACCCTACGTCGTGCCCAATCCCTATGTCGGCTCGGCCAGTTTCGAACCCGACAGATTCGCCGTTTCGGGTCGCGGGGAACGCCGGATCGAATTCCGTGGACTGCCGTCCCGCTGCACGATCAGGATCTACAACATAAACGGGGAATTGGTCCAGACCCTGGAGCATGACGGTTCCACCGCCGGATTCGTGAGCTGGGACCTGAGAACCAAGGACAACATCGATGTGGCCCCCGGCCTGTACATCTTCCATGTGGAAGGCGGGCAGGCCGGAAACCGTATCGGTAAATTCGCCCTTATCAAGTGAGCACGAGGAGCAAAATGAAAAAAATCGTGCTGTGGTTGCTGGTTTTGATATTCGCCGATGGATCGGTCTACGCTCAAAGCAAGGTCGGCACGACCATCGGCGCCTTCCTTCGCATCGAACCCTCGGCCAGGGCCGCGGGGATGGGCAATGCCGGTTCCGCGCTCCCCGGAGGGATCGAGGCCGTTTATTTCAATCCCGGAGCCATCGGCACCATTGAGAATGCAGCGGTCAGCTATTCCCACAGTTTCTGGTTCGCCGATATCTCCTACGACTACGCTGCGGTGGCCCTTCCGATCAAGGGCGTCGGCAACTTTTTCGCCAGCGTGACATCCCTGAATTCGGGTGAGATGAATGTTCGCACCGTGGAACAGCCCCTAGGCACGGGGGAACGATTCGACGTGTCGAACGTGGCGGTAGGCATCGGTTACGGCCTGCGGGTGACCAGCCGGTTCGCCACGGGCGTTCAGGTCAATTTCGGCACCGAGAGGATTTGGCACACATCCAACAAACTGGTGACCTTCAGCGTGGGAACGATCTACAGGCTGAGCGAAAGCGGCGCGACCCTGGGCTTCGGCCTGATGAATTTCGGCACCAGCGCCAAGTTCACCGGCGGCGATCTTGCCATTCAATACGATCCGAATCCGGACACAGCGGGGAACAATGGCTCGCTTCCCGCGGACCAGGCTACGGATGCCTTCCCCGTTCCCGTCATGTTCAGACTCGGATTGAGCGTTCCTTTCCACACCAGCGAGGACAGCAGGTTTCTCACCCTGGTCGAAGCCCTTCACCCTAGCGACAACAGCGAAAGCGTGAACCTTGGATTAGAATGGGAATGGAAGAAATTATTCGCCCTGAGGGCCGGGTACCAAACCCTGCTTCAGACGGATGGGCAATTGGGATTGACTCTGGGCTTCGGCGTCAAGGGAGATCTGGGGAACAACAATTACCAGGTGGATTACGCCTGGGCGGGCCATGACCGCCTGCAGGACACCCACCGGGTATCGATGGCCATCATTTTCTAGGGAAGACCGGATCCAACCAGAGGATGGGATCATGAAGAAAAAACCGAGCCCCCGTAAAATGACCAACGGACGGACTGCTCTGCCTGCCCTTTGGCTCGGTCTGGGCCTGGCCCTGGCGGTGGTGATAAGCATGCTCCCCGCTGTTTCCCTGGCTGGTGACGCAGGTTCGGGATTGTCCGGCGCAAGTCCCGGTTCCGGCCGGAATCTCTTCCTGTCGCCGGACTCCATGCCCGTCCTCACCGACGAGGCCCTGCTGGACAGCCTTCAGCGGAAGGTTTTCGAATATTTCTGGAACGAGGCGAATCCCGTCAATGGGCTGATGAGGGATCGCAGCCAGTCCTGGTCACCCTGCAGTATCGCCGTCCAGGGTTTCGGGATCACCGCCATCTGCATCGCCATCGACCACGGGTGGGTGAGCCGGGCGGACGGCCGGGACAGGATCATGCTGGGGATGGAAACCCTCTGGAACGGGGACCAGGGGCCGGAACAGTACAA
>CBDURF010000164.1:0-7611 GCA_965369705.1 uncultured bacterium | reverse complement strand
ACCAACAGCGAGGGCCAAGCCATCAGCGATGAGGCCCTGCTGACGGTGCAGGAATACAGCGGGGTAATCCGCATCATGCCGCTTGGTGACTCGATCACCTATGACAACCACACCGGCGACACCCGACCCGAGAGCGAACGGATCTCCTACCGTTATCCGTTGTGGCAACTGTTGACCAACGCGGGTGCGAGCTTCGAGTTCGTGGGTGGCGTGTATGCCGGCTACGATATAATTCCCGACCCCCAGGACGCCCACAACGAAGGCTGGCCGGGCTGGACCGACGCCCAGATCGCCGCCAACATCTACAACTGGTTGGTGATCAATCCGGCGGACATAGTCCTGCTTCACATCGGGACCAACGCCCTGAACAGCAGTCCCGACGATGTGGAGAACATCCTGGATGAGATCGACCGGTACGAAAGCGATTACGGGATGCCGGTTCATGTCGTATTGGCCAGGATCATCAACCGTGCGAGCTACAGCCTGACAACCACCCAGTTCAACAACAACGTCGAGGCCATGGCGCTGGCCCGCGTCGGCGACGCCATCACCATGGTGGACATGGAAGACGGGGCGGGCATCAACTACGCCTATGCTTCCAGCGGCGGAGACATGTACGACAACCTGCACCCCACCGACGACGGGTACGCCAAGATGGCCTACGTCTGGTACGAGGCCCTGCAGTTGCTCATGCCGGACGCGAGTCTGAACTGCCCTGTCGGCATCGGTCACTACTGGATGATGGAAAAGGAATTCACGCCCTATGTTAACCAGTTCGGCACGATTGCCAGATCCACCGATCCTCCCAGCTGGACCTCCGGCCGGGTGGGTTACGCCCAGCTATTCGACTACACCAATGAGGTGAATGTCGAAGACGACGACAGCCTCGACTGGGGCCCCACCGACAGTTTCACCATGGAATTCTGGATGAAAAAGGCCAACCCCGTTCACGGTACGGCCGTCGAAAACAACGAGGTCATCCTGGGCCGTGACGACTCTTCGACCCAGCAGCACTGGTGGCTGGGTGTGGCGGCCACGACCAATCCTCCTGGTCGGATCTGTTTCCGCTTGCAGGACAACAGTTCCAACGGCGACGCCATTTACAGCACAACGCCGGTCCAGGATGGTCTGTGGTACCATGTGGCCGCCGTGCGGGACGGCGCGGCCGGAATGAACTACCTGTACATCGACGGCGTCCTGGAAAACAGTCTTTCGGTGAGTTACCCGGCGGGATTCGTTGCCAACGACGTGCCCATGAATGTCGGCTGGTTGAATCTCACTGGTGGTTACCACTACGACGGGATCCTGGACGAGGTGGCCATCTACGACCGCGCCCTCGAGGGGAGCGAGATCGCCAGCCACTTTGCTGCCGGCACCGGCGGCATGGGTTATTGCACCGGCGGCGAAATGGCGCCGATAATCACTTCGAATCCGGTGACGCACATCTACGCCGACGAACTCTATGCCTACGACGTGCAGGCTTTCGGCAATCCGACCCCCGAGTACGCATTGCTGAGCGGTCCAACCGGGATGACCATCGACCCGGTCACCGGCCTGATCGAATGGACGCCCACAGGCATCGGCGACTTCCCGGTGGAGGTGGAAGCTTCCAACTCCCAGGGTCAGGACGTCCAGCCGTTCACTCTGTCGGTATCCGCGCGTCCGCTCTGCCCTGACGGCATGGACACTTACTGGAAACTCGAGGAAACCTCAGGCAACACCTACGCCGACCATTACGGCGGGTACGACGGCTTGGCCCTTGCCTTCCCACCGACCCCCGTTTCACCCGGCATCATCGGGGACTGCCAGGATTTCAACGGCACCTCCGACTACATCACCGTGGCGGACGACCCCGTGTTCGACTGGGCGGCCGACGACGACTTCACCATCGAGCTGTGGTGCAACCTGACCAACGTGGCCAGCCGCAACAAGGTGATGATCGGGCGCGACCAGGCTTCCTCCACCCACTGGTGGCTGGGCGTGAACATGAACACCGGTTACGCCACCTGGCACCAGCTGGACGCCAATCGAATCGGCGTCGGGGTTTTCGGGTCGACCAGCCTGAACGACGGCCAGTGGCATCACCTGGTCGCCGTCCGGGACGAGAGCCTGAACCAGAACCGTCTGTATGTCGACGGCAGCCTGGTCGGGACAACCTACCACGACTACACCGCCGGATTCCAGGCGAACACGACCCTGGGCCTCGGCTACATGGCTTACAACAACACGCCTGACTACTTCTACGACGGCCTGCTGGACGAAGTGGCCCTCTACAGCCGGGCTTTGAGTGAAGCCGAGATCGCCGACCACTGGAACGACGGCGCGGGCAAGAGCTATTGCTTCGACGACGCGGAGACGGCCGTCATCATTTCCACACCGGTCATCTCCGGCGTGGCGGGCGAGTCCTACGTGTACGATGTGGACGCCACGGGCAATCCAGCGCCTGTATTTGATCTGCCGACCTACCCCGCGGGGATGACCATCGACCCGGTCACCGGCGTGATCGACTGGCTGCCGACGACCGCGGGGATTTACGACGTGGAAGTGGAAGCGACCAACGTCATGGGCTCCGACACGCAGTTTTTCACCATCACGGTTGCGGAACCCGACGTCTGTCCTGCCGACATCAGCGCCTACTGGAAGATGGATGAAACCTCAGGGCCCCCGTTCGTGGATTGGGTCGGCACGGCCGACGCCATCTGCACTACATGTCCCGACCCGATACCCGGGTTGATCGGGGGCGCCCAGTGGTTCGACGGGACCGACGAGGTCAACGTTCCGGCCTCCGGCGTCTTCGACTGGACCGCCGACGCCAGCTTCACCATCGCCTACTGGATGAAGACCGACCAGAGCACCGCGGGCAACCGGGTGCTGGTCGGCCGTGACGGCAGCAGTGTCGGTGACGGTCTGCACATGTGGATCGGCTGCGACAACAACGGCACCGTCAGGTTCCAGCTCAAGGAAAACGGCGGCGACTCCGTCTACATAGGCGGCACCGGCCCGGTGCTCAACGACAACCAGTGGCACTTCATCGTGGCCGTGCGCGACAACGACCTCGATCGCAACACCATCTACGTGGACAACGTGGTCATCGACGAGGTGATCCACGACTACACGTACGGTTTTGCTACTTCGGCGATGCTGAACATCGGATATCTCAATCTCGGCGGGCACTACCGGTATCACGGCGCGATGGATAACATCGCGATCTATGACCGGGTCCTGTCCGACCTTGAGCTCTGGCAGCAGTTCGAAAACGGAAAGGCCAACCTCGACAACTGCACGGCCGTGCCCCCCGCGTTCACCTCACTGCCTGTCCTGGACGGCAACCAGGGCGAGGCTTACAGCTACGACGTTGACGCCGTGGGCAATCCCGGCCCCACCTACTCGCTGACCACCGCGCCGGTGGGCATGACCATCGATCCGACGACCGGTGTTATCGACTGGATCCCGGTCGATTTTGGACCGACCAGCGTGGTGGTGGCGGCGTCCAACTCCGCCGGGACCACGGAGCAGGCCTTCACCGTCGAGGTGGCGGAATTCCTGCCCTTCCCCGACTGCATGATCTCCTGGTGGCGGCTGGATGAAACCGCGGGCCCACCCTACCGCGATCAGCGGGCCGGGTTCGACGGCCTGGCGTCCAGCACTCCCGCGCCGGTGGCCGGCATCCTGGGCGGCGCCCAGATGTTCAACGGTCTCACCGACGAGGTCGACGTCCCGGACGTCGATCAATACGATTGGGCCGGTGACGCCAGCTTCACCATCGAGTTCTGGATGATGACCAATCAAGGGGGGACCACCCAGGTCATCGTCGGCCGTGACGGAGGTGACGGCAACGACACCCACTGGTGGGTCGGAACCACGAGCGGCAACACGGTCAACTTCGGTCTGCGCGACACGGCCGGACAGTACATAGGCTGCGCTTCGACGGCCACCGTGGTCGACGGCGGCTGGCACCACATCGTCGCCGTCAGGGACGGCGCGCTCGGCCTGAACCAGATCTGGATCGACGGCGTTAACGACAACACGAGCGCGGGCACCTATTCGGGAGACTTCGTCTGCAACGCGAACCTCAACATCGGCTACCTCAACCTCAGCGGTCACTATCGCTACCCCGGCACGGTGGACGAAGTGGCCGTCTACTGTCGGGCCCTGGGTGAAACGGAAATCCTGGCGCACTTCAACGGAGGGATCGGAGTTGAGTACTCCGATCCCATTCCGCCGGTCATCACCAGTATTCCCTTCCTCATGGCCTACGAAGGCCATGCCTACGCCTACGATGTCGAGGCCACCGGCGTTCCCACGGCAACCTACGCGTTGACCGAAGCCCCGGCCGGTATGACCATCGATCCGGTCACGGGCGTCATCGGTTGGATCGCCGGGAGCACCGGGGTCTACGACGTTTCCGTCACGGCCTCCAACCTCCAGGGCGACGACCTCCAGGTGTTCGCCATCAACGTTTCACCCGAACCGATCTGTCCCACGGACATCACTTCCTACTGGAAGCTGGATGAAACCGCGGGTTCGACCTATCTCGATTCGTTCGACGGACTCCACGGTTCGGCGTCACCCGCTGCGCCCGCACCGGCGCCCGGCGGAATCGTCGGCGGAGCCCAATACTTCAACGGGTCCAACAACTACATCACCGTTCCGGATGATCCGTCGATCGACTGGGCGGCCGACGCAAGTTTCACCATCGAGCTGTGGACCAACTCGACCGAGTCCACCGGCAACAACCAGGTGATGATCGGCCGGGACCAGGCCGGCGGTTATCCCCACTGGTGGCTGGGTGTCAATGGATCCGGTGTTCCGTTCTGGAACATGTTGGACACCAACAAGAACGGAGTGGCCGTCCTAGGTTCCGAAGGCATTCGCGACGGCGGATGGCACCACCTGGTCGCGGTGCGGGACGAAAGCCTCAACGAAAACCGGCTGTACGTGGACGGCGCCCTGATCGGGGTCTCGGCCTACGATTACACCGCGGGATTCGAAGCCACGACCACTCTGGGCATCGGTTACATGGCCTACAACGGCAGCCCGGGGTACTTCTACAAGGGCCTGCTGGATGAAGTGGCCCTCTACGGCCGGGCTCTGGCGGTCGAGGAGATCCGGCACAACCATGATCTGGCCCGGATGGGTTACGGTTACTGCGATGTCTTCGCCCCCGTGTTCCTGTCCTCACCGGTGACCGTGGCGGCGGTCGGCCAGTCCTACTCCTATGCGGCCGACGCTATCGCCAACCCCCTGCCGGTAACCTTCGGATTGGCCGACGGGCCGGCGGGCATGACCGTGGATCCGGTCAGCGGGCTGGTCGAGTGGACGCCCGCGAACGCCGGCGAATTCCCCGTGAGCCTGACCGCCACCAACGAAGGCGGCGTCACGGCTCAGGACTTCACGATCATCTGCAGTTATGGAGACATGCCCCTGATCACCGCCATCACGGATGTCGGCGGCGACGAGGGTGGTCAGATCCGGCTCGTCTGGCACCGTTCAGTGCATGACGCCGCGGACACCGGCCTTGTCATCGAGGGTTACGGCGTCTACCGGCGGCAGGACGCCGCTTTCGTAACGAAGGCGATCGCGTCCGGCGAAAAGATGGCGGGATGGGACTACATCGACACCGTTCCGGCCCGCGGTGACGGCGTCTACCAGTACATCGCCCCGACGCTCTGCGACAGCACCGACATCGGTGGCATCTGCTGGTCGGCGTTCTTTATCTCGGCCATGACCCCGGACCCCCTGATGTTCTTCGATTCCGCGGTGGACAGCGGCTATTCGGTGGACAACCTGGCGCCGCCGGTGCCAGGGGCCTTCCAGGTTGCCTATGACCACCTCGGCAACTCCCTGAGTTGGGACGAATGCCCCGCGCCCGATCTGCGGTCCTTCCTGGTTTACCGTAGCAGGACGGCGGATTTCGAGCCCGGCGCAGACAATCTCGTGGCTTCGGTATTCGCCACCGCCTGGTTCGACCCGGCGGCCGGTCTGGGCGGCAATCCTTTTGAGGTCTTCTACCGGATCGCCGCTCAGGACTCCGCGGGCAACGCCAGTGCACCGGCCCAACCCGGGGACATTTCCGGCGTGGGAGATCCTTCGCTACCCACCCGGTTCGCCCTGCATCACAACATCCCGAACCCGTTCAACCCGATGACGGTCATCAAGTACGATCTGCCCGTCGGGACCAGGGTGTCTTTGAAGATCTTCGACATTTCCGGCCGCCTGGTCACGGCATTGAAAAACAACGAATTCGAAGCCGCCGGCCGGCACGAGGTCGTCTGGCGCGGTCGCGACCATGCCGGCCAGCAGGTGGCCGCCGGCGTCTACTTCTATCGTTTGGAAGGAGGAACATTCAGCCAGACCCAGCGCATGGTCCTCGTGAAGTAGTCGAGGACCCGGCATCGAGAGACATGGAGAGGATCCGGGACAACCCGGGTCCTCTCGTATTTTAAGGCAATGGACCACCGCTTCCAATTGATCCGGGAATTTGATCCAGAGCGATTCACCCGTATATTGTCATTAAACCTCAAACATGATAAACTTATAGCAAGACCGACTGTTGCCCGGGCTCGCCCACTCACCCGAAATCTCGTTCGAGGAGTTGTGATGAATCGCCCAATCCTGTTGACCGTGGTAGCCGCGGTCCTGACCACCGGACTGTTGATGACCATTCCCGCCCAGACCGACCGGACCGACTCCGGTTGGAAAAACTCCCTTTGGGCAAACCAGGAACAGGCCAAGCTCGAAAAGGCGCTCCTTCACGCAGCTCCGGGTTCGGACCGCGCCTTCAAAATGCAGCTCAAGCTTGATCGCCTCGAAGCCTGGCGGCAGGATCAGCCCCAGCCGGGTTTCCCGGACGAGTTCGCCAAGGTTCTTTTCGAGATGCGGGTGCCCAGCGACCGCACCGTCCCCGAGTACGAGCCGGGCTATCGTTTCCGTGAAATCGCCAAGGCCCCACGCACCACGCGGTACGTCGACAAGTCTCTGGTCTGGAACCAACGCGGACCCGGAAACGTGGCCGGACGCGCCCGCGGGATCATCGTGGATCCGATCGATCCGTCCGGCGGCACCTGGTACATCGCCAGCGTCGGCGGCGGCGTCTGGAAAACGGAGGATGAAGGCGCCACCTGGCGCGAACTCACCGACGACATGCCCACCCTCGCGATTCAGTCCATCGCCATGGCGACCTCGAACAACGACGTGATCTTCGCCGGTACGGGTGAAAGCTACTACAACATCGACACCATGAACGGCAACGGGATCCTCAAGTCCACCGACCGAGGTGAAACCTGGACGCCCCTGGCCAGCACGATCAACGACGCGCGTTTCAACAACGTTTCGCGCATCCTGATCTCCCCTGCCGACGCGGACCTGGTGATCGTCTCGACCACCGTCGGCCGTTACAAGACCACGGTCACGGCCGAGTCGAACATCTTCCGCTCCACCGACGGCGGCGCCACCTGGACCGTGGTACACACCGAAGCCGGGCCGCGGATCACCCAGCTGATCGCCGATCCCACCGACTTCAGCATCCAGTACGCCGCTGTGGATGGCGGAGGAATTCTGAAGTCCACCGACACCGGGCAGACCTGGTCGGCCATCAATTCCGGGATCACC
>CBDURF010000163.1:0-7637 GCA_965369705.1 uncultured bacterium | reverse complement strand
CCTCCAGCTTATCCAGACCTAATTTATCACGCCACCCCCCCGAACCCCACCCCCACCTTGGTGTCCTTCCCACAATCCTGTGGATAAGCCGTGGACAAACCGGGGATGACCACCTCCCAAATTGGGAAAAACCCGTGGACAATCCTGAAATGCAGTGGAAAACCCCTCGCCTTGAAGGGATAATCCAACTTGGCCATGTCGCAAATCCTTTGCCCACAGCGGCCAGGTTATCCACAGGGGTTGGGGATAACCTTCATCGATAAATGATCAGGGAGCCGAACAAACCCATGCCCCCCTCCGACGCACACCGTAAGGCAATCGCCAGGATCCTGGCCGCCGAACGCCCGGCCCGCCCCTGGGTTTCCGACAGTCAGCTACCCTGGCACGAACCCGCCTTCAGCCGCCGGATGCTGGATGTCCACCTGGATCCGTCAACCCACATGGCCAGCCGCAACGGCGATGTCATCGCCAAACACCTCGACTGGTTGACCGCTCAGTTGGCGCTGATCACCGGGCCCGAAAGCCATGTGCTGGACGTCGGGTGCGGCCCCGGCCTGTATTGCCACGAACTGGCCCGGCGCGGCTATCAAACAACGGGATTCGATTTCGCACCGGCGCCGTTAAAATGGGCCAAGTCCGTCGCGGAAGCGGAAAACCTGGACTGCCGGTTCCTGGACATTGATCTGACCCGATTGCCCGACGATTTCGCCGCTCAGGTCGGCCCCGTCGACGCCGTCACCTTCTGGTTCGGCGAATTCCATTCCTTTCCGCCGGATGTCGCGGCGAAATTCCTGCCCCGACTTGCCGCCTGCCTCAAACCGGGCGGCCTGTTCGTGCTCGAGTACCAGCCCTGGGACATTTTCGTCAAGGAGGACAGCAGCGAGTGGTCCACACGCGAAAAATCGGTGTTCTGCGACGAACCCCACCTGTGGCTGCAGGAATTCCACTGGGACGAGGCCGCCCGCACGGAGGTTCATGTCCACTGGATCATTGAAAAGGAATCGGGTAATCTGCAGCAGTACATCCAGTGCCACCAGGGTTGGCTGGATGACGAACTCGTCGAACTGCTGGCCGGCGCGCATCTTGTGGATCCCGTCTTCCATTCCCCGGTGACCGGGATCGACGAGCGGTTCGAATTCCCGATTCTCGTGACACGGAAGGCTGCCGCGGAAACCGGCAAGGAATGATTGTAATTTCTCTTTTCACGAAACCCTCACCCGACGCGGCCGGCAATGCGTAACCCGCGCCGGCTGGTGCCGTTCCTGCTGGGCCTCCTCATCTTCGTGGCCTTCACCCTGGCTCCGGAACTGCCCGATACGGTCGACCCTTCGGGCCGCCTGGTTCCTTTGACCCACGAGGGGAAGGCCGCTCTGGGATTGTTCCTGCTGGCGGGCATCTGGTGGATCTTCGAGGTGGTCCCCGTCGGGGTGACGGCCATCGCCATCGGCGTGTTCCAGTCGTTCTGGATGATCCGCGACACCCGGGTCGCCCTGACCGACTTCATGGACCCTTCGGTGTGGTTCATCTTCGGTTCACTGCTCATCGGCGCGGCCTTCGCGCGCACGGGCCTGACCCGCCGCCTGGCCTTCCTGATGCTGACGAAGATCCCCGAAAAGACCCCGATCATCTACCTCGGCGTGTTCAGCATGACCGCGGGGTTGACCCTGTTCATGGCCCACACGGCCGTGGCGGCCGCCATCTTCCCGTTGTTGCTGATCATCAACCACCTCTACGAGCCCAGCGGGCGGCCCACCCGCTTCGGCAAGGGATTGTTCATCGGCATGGCCTGGACAGCCGGCGCCGGCAGCATCATCACCCTGCTGGGCGCGGCCCGCGGCGCGGTGGCCATCGGGTTCTTCAGGGAACTGACCGGCCAGCAGATTTCCTTCTTCACGATCACCCACTTCATGCTGCCGCTGGGCGTGGTGATGATCCTGCTGCTGTGGATCTACGTGACGCTTGTCTTCCCGCCGGAAAAAAAGGAGTTGCCGGGACTGCGGGACAAGGCCCGGGCCCAGTACGACAGCCTCGGCCCGGTCACCCGCAAGGAGATCGCCACCGTGCTGATCGTGCTCGCGATGGTCATCGTGTTGACCCTGCGCAGCTTCGTGCCCGCGTTGGAGCCGGTCCACAAGAGCGCGGTCATCCTCACCGCGGGCATGTTGTTCTTCATGACCAACATCCTGTCCCTGAAGGATCTTGAAGCCGTGCCCTGGAACATCGTGCTGCTGTTCGGCGGGGCCATGAGCATCGGCTTCTGCCTGTGGCAGACCGGCGCGGCGGAGTGGATGGCCATCGGCTGGCTGTCGCTGCTGCACGAGGCGCCCTGGCTGGTGTTCATCATGGGCGTGACGTTCTTCGTGCTGATCATGACCAACTTCATCATGAACGTGGCGGCCATCGCCATCACCCTGCCGGTGGCCCTGGTCATGGCGCCCTATGTCGGAGTCGAACCGGAGGTCGTCATGTTCGCCGCCCTGGCCGCCGCCGGCATGCCCTTCATGCTGCTGGTCGGCGCGGCGCCCAACGCCATCGCGTTTGAAAGCCACCAGTTCAAGACGAAGGAATTCTTCCTCTACGGGATTCCCGCCAGTGCGATCCTGCTCGTGGTGATCGGATTGTTCGTCTGGAAGATCTGGCCGTGGATGGGGATGCCGGTCCTGCTCTGAGCGCCGACGCCGCTTCGGGTCAACCCTCTTCGGCCTGCTTGGCCATTGGCAGACCGCTCAACCCCTCGAACAAAAGAGCCGGACTGGGAAACGGAGGCAATTCGACGATTTTTCTCTTCAGATCCTCGTCCAGTTCGGATCGGACGCCCCCCAACAGGAGCACACGGCATCCGCCTTCCAACGCCCGCCTGAACAAGGGGATGCATTCGGCCCCCACGCGGTCCCTCCGGCCAGGCACGACCAGAAGGGCGTCCGAGGGACGATCCAGGGCGTTGCCCGCCCCCGAAAGGCTTGTTACCCGCTCCACCGCAAAACGGCCCGAAAGGCAGGCGCCCAGGTCGCCGGCAAGTGGGCCGCTTTCCGAAAATATGATTACCCGGGGTAGACGATCCCCTGATTTAGCCGCATGAACCATGGTCTTTTCACACACCACTCCCTATCTCTCCCCAAAACCCTGACAGCGGGAGCTGGTTAAAGGTTCGGAATGACTCTCGCCCAGCGTCATCCGTACCGTCCCCAGCTCCCAACTATCCAATCGTGCGACTCCCCCCACCGGCGCCATCCAATCCTCCGGCTGCTGGATAATGGCAACTCCCGTGCCACGGTACAGATTTCGCTTGTCAATATTAAACTACTGCCTTTACTTGACTTACATAATATTGATATTGGTTCTCGTAATCTCCAGAGGCCCGAGTGAAACATATTAGATGCACTAATTGCGAATGAATCCTACAACAGGCTGAAAACAATACAACTAAGGGTGCATCAAAAAAGATGCACTCTGGTTCACAAAATTGAACTTAACTGGATTCAGGCTTGGAAGTCGCGGGAGCGCAGGCCCAACTCGCGCATTTTTCTTTGAAAACCCTGACGGCTCATGCCACTGAGTTCCGCCGCCCGGGTCACGTTGCCCGTCGTCTCGGTCAGCCGCTCGGTTACGAAGCGGGTTTCCCATTCGCGGGTCATGAGATCCTTGGCCTCGTTGAATCGGGCCGGGCCGGCCGTGAAACCACCGCCCTGACCGAACATATCGCCCAGCCCGATCATGCCGCCCCGGCAATTGATGACCGACCGCTCGACGAAGTTCCGCAGTTCCCGCACGTTCCCGGGCCAATGCTCTTCCACCATCCGGGTTTCCACCGCGGGGGAAAAGCCCTCGATCTGGCGGCGAAACCGCGGCAGGGTTTCGGCCAGGAAATGCCGGGCCAAGGGCAGGATGTCACCCCGCCTCTCCCGCAGAGGAACCAGGTGAATACGGTAGATATTCAGACGGTAGAAAAGTTCAGCCCTGAACTCACCCTTGGCGATGGCCTTTTCCAGGTCCTTGCTGGTTGCGGCCAGAACCCTGGTATCGACGCTCAGGTCCTGGTTGTCGCCCAGGCGGTTGAAGACGTTCTCGCCCAGGACCCGCAGCACCTTGATCTGGAAGGCCAGCGGGCTTTCCCCGATTTCGTCCAGGAACAGGGTGCCGCCCGCCGCCAGTTCGAACTTGCCCACCCGCAGGCTGTCCGCCCCGGTGAAGGCGCCTTTGACGTGGCCGAAGATTTCCGACTCGATGATGTCCGCGGGCACGGCCCCACAGTTGATGCCGACGAAAGGCCCCGCCCGCCGGGCGCTGCGCGCGTGGATGCGCCGAGCGATCATCTCCTTGCCGGTGCCGGAATCCCCGGTGATGAGGACCGTCGTCTCGGCGCCGGCCACCTTGTCCACCATTTCCAGCAACCGGAAGGTGTGGTCGTCACCGGCCACGAAAGACCCCGTCAAACGACCCAGTTCGTCGCGCTGGGCCTGGATCTGTCGCCCGCGCTGGCTGGAGGCCAGGGCCTGGTCGAGAAGGTTGATCATCTCGGGAAGATCCGCGGGTTTGGCGATGTAATGGAAGGCCCCCATCTTCATGGCACGCACCACGGTGGACAGGTTCCGGCTGCCCGACAGCATGATCACCGGAGGAGGATTCTCCCTCGCCCGGATCCTTTCCAGGATCTCAAGTCCGCTCATGCTTTCGTCGCCGAAATCTACGTCCAGCAGAACCACGTCCGGCACCACCTGGTCCATCATGTCCAGGGCGCTGTCGCCGCTGTGGGCCTGAAAAATACTGAATTTTCCGCCCAGCACCGCCTCGAGGTCGGCGCAGTATTCACGGTCGTCGTCGACCAGGAACAGCCGCGGTCCCGACATCTCAGCTCTCCCCCGAATTCAGGGCATCGACCAAAGCGCGCAACTTGCGCACATCGTTCCAGGTTTCCCGTTTCCAGCCGGGATTCCGGAGCAGGGCCGCGGGATGATATGTGGCCATCACCGGAATGCCCTCGTAGAAATGCACCGATTCCCGCAGGCGTTTCAGCGAGGCGTTCGTGCCCAGCAGGGTCTGGGCGGCCACCCGCCCCAGGCAGCAGATGACACGGGGATTGAGAATGGCAAGCTGACGCTTCAGATGGGGTTCGCAGGCGGCCACCTCGTCGGGCTGGGGATCCCGGTTGTTCGGCGGCCGGCACTTCAGGATGTTGCAGATGAATACATCGTCCCGGCCATAGCCGATGGCCGCCATGATCTTGGTCAACAATTTTCCACTGCGGCCCACGAAGGGCTCGCCTTGCAGATCCTCGTCCCGACCGGGGGCTTCGCCGACAAAAACGACATCGGCATCCGGATTACCCGCGCCGAACACCGTGAAATGCCTCCCCTTGTGCAGGGAACAGGCAGTGCAGGGCAGGACCTCGTCCCGCAAGGCGGCCAGGGCCGCGGCCTTGTCCACGGATGATCGACCGGTTTGCGGACGCGAGGGTTGGCGTTCGATCAGGGGCAGGGTCTGGACAACGAACTGTGCGCAGATTTCGAGGAAAGGATCCTCGATTTCGGCTTCTGTCTCGGCAGCGGCCGCGGTAGCGGAACCTTCATCCAGGAACCACTCCATCCCGGCGGATTCGTTCTGCCTGACCCAGGCCAGGAAATCTCCGAGAATGTGTTGCCGGTCGTCGCGGTCGGTGTTCATGGGACTGCTGATTCTATCCCTCGGTTTCCTGGTCCGCCTGGGCCAATTTTTGCAGGATCTCCCCCGCCAGGACTTCCTTCGGCAGGGATGCGCTTTCCCAGATGATACCACCGGCGCCGATCAAAGTGACCTGGTGATTTTCGGAGCCGAACCCCGAGCCGACGACGGTGGGATCGTTGGCCAGGATGTAATCCATGCCCTTGGCCTCCCGCTTGACCGAGGCCCGGACGACCATGTCGTCGGTTTCCAGGGCGAAGCCGACCACCCGCAGGCCGTCATGGGGATGGCTGGGTACGATTTCACCCAGGATGTCGGGATTGCGGGTCATGGTCAGGGACCAACCGTCGCCCAGGACATCCTTCTTGAGTTTGCCGGGGGCATAGTTGGCGGGCTTGAAGTCCGCCACGGCAGCGGACATGATCAGCCAGTCGGCTCCGGCGTCCAGGGCCTCGCCCACGGCCTGGGCCATGTCGGCGGCGGACTCCACGGCCTGGAAACCGGCCAGTCCCCGCGGAGGCGTCAGGGCCACCGGTCCGGAGATGAGCGTCACCTCGGCCCCCGCGCCCATCGCGGCGGAAGCCAGAGCGTAGCCCATGGTCCCCGAGGAACGGTTGGCCACGTAGCGCACGGGATCGATGGGTTCGTGGGTGGGCCCGGCGGTGATCAAAACCCTCATGCCGGCCCAGAAGCCTTCATCGCCGGGAATGGAGACCGGCGGGGCTGTGCGGGCCGGCCGCGCGACTGCCGGCAGGCTGCCGGTCAATCTGCGCACCGCGGTCAGGATCTCCTCGGGTTCGGACATGCGGCCTTCGTCCACCGTCCCGCAGGCCAGCCAGCCGGATCCGGGACCCACGAAATGCACGCCATGGGCGGCCAGGATCTCGCGGTTGCCCACCGAGGCGGGATGGCTCCACATGTTGTTGTTCATGGCAGGGGCCATCAGAACCGGCCCGGGAAACGCCAACAACATGGTTGAGACGATTTCATCGGCAATGCCGTGGGCGGCCTTGGCCATGATGTCGGCCGTAGCCGGGGCAATGACCGCAAGGTCGGCCCACCGTGCGTATTCCACGTGGTCCAGGGCGTCGCTCTGCCGTTCGCCCCACAGATCGGTGGCCACCGGGTAACCGGTCAGGACCTGGAAGGTCATGGGGGTCACGAAGCGAGTGGCCGCTTCGGTCATGGCCACCTTCACGGAAAAGCCCGCCTGCAGCAGCAGACGGGCCAGAAAACAACTCTTGTAGGCGGCGATGCCGCCGGTGACCATCAACAGGACTCTCGGGTTTGCCGTGGCAGGGGCAGCCATGGGCTACTCCTCGTCTTCCTGCTCCCTCTCCAGCCGGGCCTGGCGGGCGCGTTCCTTCTGGTCGTAATATTCGATCTTGCCCTCGATCAGCCGGTCGACCGCCAGGGTCGTGATCTTGCCTGGCAGGCTGACGTTGAACATGCGGGCTCGTTCGTTCAACCGCCGCGCCTCGAGAGCTGCGATCTTGATGGCTTTGAACTTGTTGGGGATGAGCGCGATCACTTTATGACGCGGAATGTAAGTCATGCGGCCTTCCTCGGAGAAAAATCGTTTAACGGAATGGGTCTGGACAAACCCATCCGTCGTGTTTTTGGCAACCGACCAACGATAACCTTTTTTGAAGTTTTCGCAAGGCTGCCCCTGTGATTGTGTCTCTGAATCTTGTGTCTGGCGGGATTTCAAACCCTTGGTCCCAATGCCCAGTGGTTGGGTTTTTGGCCCAGGCACCCGGCAGAAGTGCCCCCGGGGGCACTTTTCAGGAATAACTCATTGAAAATTAAAAGCTTAGTGTTTTGAATTCCAATAATTTTTCCTCACGTATGTGGAAGGGAGGGCGTTTGGGGACGGCATTTTTGTTGTCTATGGCGCTGTATGACAACATATTTATTTACTTTTCTGAGTTTTTGACAATAAATATATGGGGCTATGCACTTGACTCTCCCCGATACCA
>CBDURF010000162.1:0-7648 GCA_965369705.1 uncultured bacterium | reverse complement strand
CAGTGGCCGGCCATCCGTCGGGCCTCCGAGCGGGTGTCCTACCTGGAAATCGAACACCTGGAGCGGTACCTAATTCTCCTGTCCACCGCGGTGACCATTTCGCCCTTCCGGGGGCTGCTGGGCACGGTGTGGGGCATCATGAGCTCCTTCTGGGGCATGGCCTCCATGCAGAGCGCCAACTTGACGGTCGTTGCACCAGGCATCGCCGAGGCCCTGATCACGACCATCGCGGGCCTGGCCACCGCCATCCCCGCGGTCATCTTCTACAACATGACCGTGCGGAAAATCGATCTGGTGGGGAACGAACTCGACCGGCTGCGCACCGTACTTGAGGAAGCGGCCGGCGGTGGGGCGCCGGTAGGCCGGGATCAGGGCCACCGGCCGGATCTGCACGAACCGGAGACCATCTGATGGCACGCCGCAAGCGATCCTACAGCGCCATGGCCGACATCAACATCACCTCGTTGGTGGATGTGACGTTGACGCTGCTGATCATCTTCATGTTGACGGCACCCTACATCCAGGGCGGGGTGGAGGTTAATCTGCCCGAGGCGGCCACCCGGAACGTCGTGGTCAAGGAGGGGCCGGTGATCTCGATCACCAACAACCGTCAGGTCTTTTTCCAGGAGCAGGCGATAGAAATCAGCGACCTTGGCATGCTGCTGGCTCAATACGGGGAGGACAAGGACACGGTGCCGGTCTACCTGCGCAGCGATGAAGAGGTGCCGTACGGATTCGTCCTGAAGGTCATGGCCGCGGTGGAGGTCGAGGGTTTCCTGAATCTCAGCCTGGTGACCGATCAGCCCGTGGATGATCAATAATGTTGAGCCGTGGGCTCCCAGTCTCCATTCTCGTGCACGCCATCGCTTTGGTGCTCGTGTTCATGTTCGGCAATTACGTGGCGCGCAATCCGGTGCGGCCTGCGCATTCCATCAAGGTGAAGATGGTCCATATGCCGCCACCGGAGGTCAGCGAGGCGGAAGCGCCTGACGAACCAGCCGTTCAGCCTGAGCCGCAAAAGGAAGTGAAACCCGAGCTTCCGCCGAAGGAATTGCCCAAGCCAAAACCCGTGGAACAGCCGAAGGTGGAAGCCAAACCGCAAGAGAAGGTCGAAGTCGAGGATCCCAAACCCAAGGAACCGACCGAGACCCTCGACCAGCCGAAAGAGCGGGTCGCCAAACCTGTCATCAGCGGGCCGTCCGCAGCGAACACCGATACCGATTTCCCCTTCGCCTGGTATCTTTCCCGGGTTGAAGGCCTGATCGCCCGGAACTGGAAGCCTCGGCAGATCGGTTTCGGGAAGCGGGCCGTGGTGTCGTGCGCCGTGCATTTCAACATCGCCAGGAACGGAACCGTGTCCCAGGTCACCCTGGTCCGCAACAGCGGGGTGGGTGTCTTCGACCGGGAATCCCTGCGAGCGGTGCAGACCACGAAACTGCCGCCGCTGCCGCCCCAATTCACGAGTCCCTCCCTGGGAGTGACCTTCATATTCAACCTGGAGCCCGGAACCTGATGACACGATCCAGCCGATACATCCTGACCTTCGCGGTGATTTTCGCCGCCCTGCCCGGGCTGACCCTGGCCCAGGGCCGGAACAGCGAAGTCATCATCGAGCACACCAGCACCGCCTTCATCAAGACGGATGTCCTGATCACCGAAATGGACGTACTGTCAGGCGGCGTCGCCT
The DNA here is from genome assembly GCA_965369705.1 of uncultured bacterium. Classification (GTDB taxonomy): domain Bacteria; phylum Krumholzibacteriota; class Krumholzibacteriia; order LZORAL124-64-63; family LZORAL124-64-63; genus JAGLCY01. Next base: position 5,961 of record CBDURF010000162.1, on the reverse strand, counting down.
CCTCGGAAGCAGGCAACCTGATGGCCGCCGTCGTCGCCAACGATCTGCGCCTCAGTGGTCTGTTCAGGGTGGGACTCTTCAAGGACGAAGGCGACAGCCTGGATTTCGAATTCACCATCGAAGGGACGGTCGAAGGACCCTTGCGCGACGCGACCCAGACCGGGGAGAACGCTCCGATCACCATCTCGCTGAATCTGCTGTCCTTTCCCCAGAGACAACTGCTGATGAACAAGAGGTACCGTCCGCTACCGTCCCAGATGCGGGCCACCGCCCACCATTTCGCCAACGAGGTCATCCATTGGCTGAGTGGCGAAGCCGGGATGTGCCTGACTCGGGTTGTCTTCTCGCGGGGCTCCGGCGGACGGCGCGATCTCTACGTGGTTGATTACGACGGCGAGGGCCTCCTGCGCTTGACGGCCAACCGGGAGTTGAATCTGTGCCCCGACTGGTCGCCCGACGGCGACGAAATCGCCTTTACCAGCTATAGGAACGGGGAGCAGGGGCTTTTCAGCCTGAACACGGCCAACGGCAAGGTGCGGTCCGTCATCAGCATGGACGGCCTCAATTTCGGCGCGAATTGGCACCCTGAGGGCAAGGAGCTTGTGTTGTCGCTTTCCCAGAGCGGGAATCCGGAAATCTACCGGATCTCCCCGGAGGGCAAGATCATAAAAAGGCTGACCGTCTCGAAGGCCATCGAAATCAGCCCCAGTTGGGCTCCCGGTGGCCGAGATCTGGTTTTTACCAGTGACAGGACGGGTACACCTCAGTTATATATCATCGACAGCGACGGTGCCGGCAGGCGGCGCTTGACCTTCGAGGGACGGTACAACGACTCGGCCGTGTGGTCTCCGAGCGGTGACCAGATAGTGTACGCCACCCGGGTGGGCAACTTCACCCAGATCGTGGTCATGAAATCCACCGGCGAAGATCGGCGGGTTTTGACCGCCGGCCGGTGGCGCAACAGCGAGGACCCCAGCTGGGCGCCGGATGGGCGGCACATCGTGTTCGCTTCTGATGGCAGCGGAGTCTTAAAGCTGTACGTTTTCGACATAGTGGAAGATTCGTTTCGCCAGTTGACGTTCGGTAACGACCCGGACATCACCCCCGCCTGGTCCCACTAGGAGCAGGCAGCATTCATCATCACAAGGAGTGTAGAAGCATGAACAGAGGATGGATTACCCGCAGTATGCTGCTGGCCGTCGGGCTGGTGCTGATCGTGGCCCTGATTTCTCTGTCCGGCTGCGGCAAGAAGGCCGAAGTCGAAACCGATCCAGCCGCAGGCGCCGGCGAGCCCACCGAAGAAGTGCCGCCCCCGCCGGTGGCCGAAGAGCCCGAAGTCGTGGTCGATGAAGGTCCGGATTACGTCAACCTCGATCCCGGCGACTACGGCGTGGGAGATGTCTTCTTCGCCTTCGATCAGTACGACCTGGACGACGAGAGCATGGGGCTCCTTTCCCTCAACGCCCGGATCATGAAGGAAGCGGGCGTCGTCATTCTGATTTCCGGTCACTGTGACGAGCGCGGGACCATCGAGTACAACCTCGCCCTGGGTGAGAAGCGCGCCCGGGCAGTCCGGGACTATCTGGTCAGTCTCGGGGTTCCGGCCGGGCAGTTGAAGATCACCAGCTACGGAGAAAGCAAACCCTTCGCCATGGGCGGCAACGAGGATGCCTGGGCCAGGAACCGGCGCGCGCATTTCGAGCGCCCCTAGGGACGGCACAATATGCTGAATTCATCCCAGAAACCCCGGCGGTATCTCCGAACCGCCGGGCTGACGGTACTGGTTGCGGCTGCCATCGTTCTGGTTGCAGGCTGCGCGCCCCAGCTGGACCGCATCGAGGTCTCGGTCCAGGAAAACCAGGACCAAATCGCCCGCCTGCAGACCGAGAACATGAAGCTGCTCCAGGAGATGCAGGCCCTGGGCCAGTTGCTGAGGATGGACCGGGACGCCGGCGACGAATCCTCGGCCATGCGCCTGACCAAACTGTCGCAGGTGGCGACCCGCCTGGACCAGCTGATGCAGAAGCTGGACGACAACACCGAGTACATGCGGGATCTTTCGGCGCGGGTGGACCTGCTGGCCACCCGCCAGGGGATTCCCACTCTGGGGGAGTACAAACCTCCCGCGGCGACCAGCGTGGGGACCGAGACCCTGCCGGAGGAGGGGCGGTCCATCTTCGAAATGGCCGAACTGGACCGCAACCGGGGCAACATCGCCCTGGCTAAATCCGGGTTCGAGGAATTCCTCCTCAAGTACGGGAATTCCGAGCTGTCCGACGACGCGCTCTACTGGCTGGGGGATCTTTCCTACGGCGAGGGTGATGATGCGGACGCTTTGAGTTATTTTAATGAAATGCTGGACCGGTTCCCCGCCAGTGAAAGGGCTCCGGCCGCGCTGTACAAGGCGCGGGCGTGCCTGCTGAACCTCGGCCGCAAGGAAGAGGCTTGGGACATGGGCGGGACCCTGGTGGAAAAGTATCCGGATTCCGCCGAGGCCGCCTTGTTGCAGGCGGATACCGGGGGAGAATGACCTCGCGCGGTCCGTGGCCCGCGCACGGCAAGGAGATGTAGAGTGCCGAAGTTTCCCGTTCTGAAAATGGCCCGCGGGCTGTCGCAGGTGTTTCGTCCCGTCGAAGTGACCAACATCGACAACGACTACCATGCCTTCATCGTTCGTTACAGCGGAGACTACATCGTCCATACCCACGACAAGGATGAATTCGTCTACATCCTCGAGGGTTCCCTGGTCGTGGAAATGGAGGGCCGCGACGTGGAGGTTCGCCAGGGTGAGGCCTTCGTGATTCCCGCCGGCACCCCGCACCGTCCCCGCTGCCGGAACATGGCCCTCGGCCTGGTGATCGAGACACACGGTCTGCAGAAGCAGATGGATCCCGAGGTCTAAAGGGGCGGAGCGCCCTCGCTGATCATCTTTTCCATCCAGAGCACGTCGCCGCGGCTGCCGATGTACAGCGGCACCCGCATGTGGAGGTCGTCCGGGACGACGTCCAGGATGGAACGGGTCCCATCGCTTGCGTAGCCGCCGGCGTTTTCCACGACCATCGCCAGGGGAGCGGCCTCACACATCAGGCGGAGCTTGCCGCGGGGATGATCCGTCGTGGGGGGATAGAGAAAGACCCCGCCGTAGAGCAGGTTGCGGTGGAAGTCCGCCACCAGGGAGCCGATGTACCGCGAAGACATGCCGGCACCATCGGTGGGGGCGTCTTTGCGGGTGGTGGCCTTCGTGTCCCGCCCGTATTTAAGCTGCCGCACCACCTCCCGCACCTCGGGACTCCACTTCGGCTCGTAGGCCTCGTTGACCGAATAGATCCTGCCGCTGAAGGGGGTCGTGATGTTTTCGTGGCTGAGCAGGAATTCCCCGATGCCAGGATCGAGCGTGAAACCATGGACCCCGCTGCCGGCCGTGTAGACGAACATGGTGCTTGACCCGTAGATGATGTAACCGGCGGCCACCAGCTGGGAGCCGGGCTGGAGCAGGTCGTCCAGGTTGACCTCGGCCAGCTTTGATTTCCGCTTCCAGATGCCGAAGATGGTGCCCACCGAAACGTTGGCGTCGATGTTGGAACTGCCGTCCAAAGGGTCGAAGACCACGATGTAACTGCCGGTGCCCTGGCTCGTATCGGCGAACACGGGGTCGGCCAATTCCTCACTGCCCATGATGCAGACCTGGCCCCGGCGGCCCAGGCATTTCAAAAAGACGTTGTTGGCGAAGCTGTCCAACTTCTGGACCACCTCTCCCTGGATGTTCTGTTCACCGGTGGCGCCGAGGATGTCCTCGACCAGACCGGCCTTGGTAACGTCCCGGCTGACCACCTTGGCGGCGAAGGAGATATCGTTCAGCAGGCTGGTGAAGTCGCCGCTGGCGCTCGGATGCAGCCGCTGGAGATCCAGGACATGGGATTCGATTGTTTGCAGATTCTTGGGAGCCAGGGTCATTTATAGCCGCCTCGGCGAGGCCCGCTGGTTCGCGGACAGGGTCTTGGAAAAGGGTTTCATATACCATTGTAACAGCATGTGCGATCCCCACAACGATTCTCTTGCTTTGGCCGATTTTGTTTGCCATCGTGGCCCCACAAATCGCATTCGCCACGGTCCGTTTCTGTCCTGTCCTGTCCGGAAGGAAATGCCATGTCCGACGCCATGTTCGAAGTACCGTTCCCCGAGAACGAGCCCATCAAGGGTTACCTGGATGGATCGCCCGAGAAGAAGGAATTGAAGGCCGCCCTCAAGAAGATGGCCGCCGAGAAGATCGATATCCCCATGGTTATCGGGGGGCAGGAAGTGCGCACCGGCAACCTGGCCGACTGCGTCATGCCCCACAAGCACAGCCACAAGCTGGGCCAGTACCACAAGGGCGGGGAAAAAGAGGTCAAACTGGCCATCAAGGCGGCCCAGAAAGCCAAGAAGGGCTGGGCGGCGACGCCCTTCCAGCACCGGGCGGCCATCCTGCTGAAGGCGGCCGAACTGCTGGCCGGCCGGCACCGCCAGGTGCTCAACGCGGCGACCATGCTCGGGCAGAGCAAGAACGCCCTGCAGGCCGAGATCGACAGCGCCTGCGAGCTGATCGATTTCTGGCGCTTCAATCCCTACTACGCGGCGCAGGTCATGAGTGAGCAGCCGGACAGCGCCCCGGGCATGTGGAACATGCTGGAGCAACGGCCGCTGGACGGGTTCGTGTTCGCGGTAACCCCCTTCAACTTCACCAGCATCGCCGGCAACCTGCCTGTCGCACCTGCGCTGATGGGCAATACCGTGGTCTGGAAACCGGCTTCCAGCTCGGTGTTTTCCGGCCATTACATCATGCAGATCCTCAAGGAAGCCGGTATGCCTGACGGCGTGATCAATTTTGTTCCCGGTAGCGGGGGACAGATCGGTAATCCGGTCATGGGCAGTCCTGATCTGGCCGGGGTCCACTTCACCGGCAGCACGGCCGTGTTCCAGAACATGTGGAAGCAGATCGGCACCAACATCCACAACTACGGCTGCTATCCGCGGATCGTGGGGGAGACCGGCGGCAAGGACTTCGTGTTCGCCCACCCCAGCGCCGACGTGGACGCTCTGGTGACCGCCCTGGTGCGCGGCTCCTTCGAGTACCAGGGCCAGAAGTGCAGCGCCGCCAGCCGGGCCTACATCCCGGAGAATCTCTGGAAAGAGGTGCGCAAGAAGCTGCTGGCGGATGTCGGAACCATCGCCATGGGCGACGTTACCGATTTCCGGACCTTCATGGGCGCCGTGATCGACCAGAGCGCCTTCGACAGCATCAAGGGCTTCATTACCCGGGCGCGCAGCAAGGCAGCCAAGGGCAAGGCGCGGGTCATCGCCGGCGGCAAGTGCGACGATTCCGAAGGATTCTTTATCGAACCCACGGTGATCCTGGCGGATGACCCCATGTACGAGACCATGGTGGAGGAGATTTTCGGCCCCGTGCTGACGATCCACGTCTACAAGGAGAAGGACCTGCTGAAGACCCTGAGGCTGTGCGACAAGTCGTCGGCCTACGCCCTGACGGGGGCCATCTTCGGACAGGACCGGATGGCCCTGATAATGATGAAGGATGAGCTCGAGGGCACCGCGGGCAATTTCTACATCAACGACAAGCCCACCGGCGCCGTGGTCGGCCAGCAGCCCTTCGGCGGCAGCCGGGCCTCCGGAACCAACGACAAGGCGGGCAGTTACCTGAACCTGATCCGCTGGGTCAGCCCGCGGACGGTGAAGGAAACGTTTGACCCTGCACGGAATTATATGTACCCATATATGTCCGCCCGATGAGGATGCAAGGGGTTAACTCCCCTGACCCGTCGGATGGGTGAGCAAGGAGAGGGGCGGCTGGAGAGTCGTCCCTCAATTTTTTTGTTCTGTGGGGAAGGGGGTGGGGGTTTTTTTTTCGGGGCGGGGGAGGTGGGGGACCACCCCCCAACTCCACCCATAGAACGGGGGACCCCC
>CBDURF010000161.1:0-7717 GCA_965369705.1 uncultured bacterium | reverse complement strand
GCCTGGTTGATCCTTGCCAGGATGTCGAAACCTGTGCCGTCGCCCACGTCTGGCGGGAAGCCCAGGACGCTTTGACCGGCGCCCTGGACAAGACGACCCTGGCCGACGTCATCTGAACGGCCTGTTCCTCTCCAGAAGCCCCTCTTTCGAGAGGGGCATTTTTTTTCAGGAAGATATCAAGCCGGGTCAGGACATCAGTCGTCGACGCCGCAACTGGCCGCAAGCGGCGGCAATGTCGCGGCCGCCGCTGGTCCGCACGAAGGTGTCGACTCCCGCGTCGGTCAGGATCCGCCGGAAGGCCTGGATGCCTTCATCGTCAGGCGCAGCAAGGTTCGATTCGTCCAGGGGGTTCATCGGGATGAGGTTGACCTTGATGGGTTTGCCGCGTAGCAGCTTGGCGAGGCGTGCGGCCTGGCCGGGGTCATCCGTCTTGCCGGCGATCAGGACCCAGGCCACGGTAACCCGGCGACCCGCGCCACGGGCGTAGCGGACGACCAGGTCGAGGGCTTCATGGATGGGTGTTCGTCCCGGAACCGGCATGACCGCCTTGCGCTCCTCGTCGGTGCTGCCGCCGAGGGTGAGGGTCAGGCCGACGCCGGGGTTGGCGGCCACCAGGCGCTGCAGGCCTTCCCGGGGGCCGCTGGTGGAGATCTGGATCCTCCGGCGGGACATCGCCAGGCCCCGCTCGTCCCTCATCGCCACCAGGCTGCGTTCGACCTCGTTCCAGTTGTCCAGGGGTTCGCCCATTCCCATGTACACGATGTTGAACCGGCGGTCGCCCAAGCCCGGCACCGGTTCGACCACGAGGTCCGTACGCAGACGCAGGACCTGTTCCAGGATTTCCCCAGCTTCCAGGTTCCGCACCAGGCCGCCCCTGGCGGTAGCGCAGAAACGGCAGGCCATGGCGCATCCCACCTGGGTTGAGATACAGAAGGTGGCGTGTTCCTCCATGGGAATGATCACGCTTTCCACCGTGGCGCCGTCCCGCAGTCGGAAAAGGAATTTGCGGGTGCCATCGCGGGACACCTGGCGTTCCAGGAGTTCCAGGCCCACGAGGTCGAAGCGGTCGGCCAGATCCTCGCGCATGGTCCCGGGCAGGTTGGTCATCGCCTCCCAGGTGAGTGCCCCCCTCGCGAACAGCCAGTCCGCCAGCTGGTCGGACCGGTAGGAAGGCAGACCGGCCTCGGCGACCAACCCGGCGAGGTCGCCCGGAACCAGGGATCGCAGGAGGGGTTTGTAATCCATCGCACATTCCTCTTTCAGGGGCGCGCGGACCGGAGCGTCACTCGGGTACCGGACGGGTCTTGACACCCGCTCACGAACCGGTGCAAGTTATGGCGACAGGCTCGCCAGGCCTCGTCAATAACCTATCGGCGACCCGAACACGCAAGCCGTCGATTTCGAAAAGAGAAGACCATTGAAAACGGTCCTGATCATCGACGATGAAATCGCCATCCGGGAAACCCTCGAGCAGATTCTTTCCTACGAGGGCTACGAAGTCAAAAAGGCCGGTTCCGGGGCCGAGGGGCTGGGGGTGGTTGCGTCCTCGGCCCCCGATATCATCCTCCTGGATATCAAGATGCCCGGCATGGACGGATTCGAGGTTCTCCAGCGTCTGGCCGCCGACGGGCATCACATTCCCGTCATCGTCATTTCCGGTCACGGCAATATCGAAACCGCCGTCGAGGCTGTTCGCAAGGGCGCCTACGACTTTCTGGAAAAACCTTTGGACAGGTCGCGCCTGCTGGTGACTATCACCAATTGCCTTGATCACCAGGAAGTACTGTCGGACCGGCGGATTCTCCAGGAACAGACGGTGGCGTCCCTTCCCCTGGTGGGAGAAAGCCGGGGCATGCGGGAAGTCGGGACCTTCATCAAGAAGGTCGCCCCCAGCGATGCCACCGTCCTGATCACCGGGGAGAACGGCACGGGAAAGGAACTCGTGGTCCGTGCGATCCACCAGTCCAGTGCCCGGCGGGACCGTCCCCTGGTGGAAGTCAATTGCGCCGCCATTCCCCGGGATCTGGTGGAAAGCGAACTGTTCGGCCATGAAAAGGGAAGCTTCACGGGTGCCGACCGGCAAAGGATCGGGAAGTTCGAGTTGGCCGACGGGGGCACCCTGTTCCTGGACGAGATCGGCGACATGAACGAGGAGGCCCAGGCCAAGGTCCTCAAAGCGGTTGAGGAGAACAGGTTCCAGCGGGTCGGGGGAGGGGACACCAAGGCCGTGGATGTTCGTATCATTGCCGCTACCAACCGGGATCTTTCCTCCCCGGATTCCGGTTTCCGACAGGATCTCTTCTTCCGCCTGAATGTCCTTTCCATTCATCTGCCTCCCCTGCGGGAAAGGGAAGGAGACACGGACTTGTTGCTGGAATGGTTCATGGCTGATCTGGCCTCCCGTCTGAAAACGAAACCCCGCCGTTTTGCCCCTGAAACACTCGCGATCCTGCGGGAATACTCCTGGCCAGGCAATGTTCGAGAATTGCGTAACCTGGTGGAAAGACTGTTGATCCTGGCGTCGAATGAGATCATCAAACCGGGGGATCTACCCTTGCTGCCGGGGGCCGCCCATGAAGCGGCCCGGGAGTCCTCCTTCTTCGGCTGCACCGACTTCCAGGCCTTCAAGTCCGAAAGCGAGGGGGCTTTTCTTCAACACAAACTGAAGGAAAACCTGTACAATGTCAGTAAGACGGCGGAAGCGCTTGGAATGCAGCGGAGCAACCTTTACAAGAAGATCACGAAGTATGGTCTCCGCACCCAACCCGAATCGGTGTGATTTGCGAAATGGGTTGACGGCCCGACCGTCGATCCGTAAATAAATAGAACAATTAGGTACACTCGTGGCTCCTGGGGCATATATGGAGCCAAACGGGTGGCATCGTTTAGACGGGGTGTTTACGTTCGGAGGAGAAGAACATGAAAAAGAATCTAGCGGTTCTGGTTCTTCTAGTGGCGTGGTCGCTACTGTCCATCCCCTCGCTTTCTTCCGTTGCCTGCGCGGGCGGAATTCCCGAATACCTGGATTCAAACTCCGGGTCTTCCCCCCATGATCTCATCGTTCATGTCACCGGGGCCACCGATGACGGAACGGGGGGGGATCCCGGTGACGCCGGGGATGGTTACGGGGTTTCCGACCAACCCGACCTGGGCGGGTTCATGGGTGGAAGTGACGGTATGGACGATTCGATCCTTGATGAGTTTTTACTCATCCTGATGTCACTGATCCAGCTGGCTCTTTAGGGCTGCCCATAGTGGGCGGCCCTGAAGCCGGGACAAAAATTTTGCTGTCACCGGTCCACTTCCTCGCCGAGGGATACGGTTGATGAAAGATAATTTCAAAGATCAACGTCGATCAAACCCGGAAAAATCCGAGGGGTCTCGTCCCATACACGGATCCGAGTGGGTTCGTCTGGAGGAAATCGGCGATCTCCACTACCATGCTTCCTCCTATTCCACCGCACTTGACTACTATCGCCAGCTGATCGATGAAAATGTCCTGTCCCTGATGAACCGGGATCAGGCCGTTCGCGTGCTCCGCAAGGCGGTTGATTCCAACATACTGCTCGGCAACCTCGATCAGGTTGATGTCCTGCTGGACCGGGCCGAAGACCTCATCGCCCACACCTCGGCCGTGTCCGATCCGGACGAAACCGCCGTTTGCCTGGCTATCTTCCAGACACGTCGCGCAACCGCTCTGCGGGAGAGAGGGCGACTCCGCGATGCCCTGAACCTTGCCAAGCGCGCGTTCTCGGTGCTGGCCCTGACGGACGAACACACTGACGTCGCGGTGCTCCAGGTGGGCATGGGTATCTGCTACCTGCGGCTCGGCCGCCTGGAAAAAGCCGAGGAATTCTTCAACGACGGGCTTTCCACCTTCCGGCGTATCGGACATGATCTGGGCGTGGCCAACCTGCTGAACAACCTGGCCCTGCTGCAGAAGATCAGGTGCCGGTGGGACCGCGCCCTCGCCCTGATGGACAAGGCGGTGGAACTGGCCCACGGCATCGGCGCCAGCCATCTGCTGCCCGGGTTCTACCTCAACCAGGGCATCATCCTGCAGAAGATCGACCGGCTGGGTGAATCCCGTTCCCTGCTCGAAAAAGGCCTGCGGCTGGCCATCAGTCTCGGGGACCGGATGAGGCAGACCCGCCTGTACCTTGCCATGGGGCGTTTGGAAACCCTATCCGGCCGGTTGGCCCGCGCCGAAGAATTGATTCTCGAGGGCAAGGCCTTCGCCGATCAGAACCGTTTCCTGCGGGAATCGGTCATCGCCGATGAATACCTGGGAGACATCCTGCTGGTCCGGGGTGAGCATGAGAAGGCCCGTTTCAATTACCAGTTGGGCCTGGAAAAATCCCGCACCATCGCCGCCGGCAACGACCTCGAGGGGGAATTGCAGCGGCGCATGGGTGAGGCCCATCTGGCGGCGGGTCGTCTCGAGAAGGCGGTGGCCGTCAGTCAGGTTGCGCTGGCGGTCTGCGAGAAATGCGGCGAGGATTACGAACTGGGCTTCTGCCACGCCACGTTGGGCAAAGCCTATTCCGGGCAGGCTGATCTCAAACAGGCGGATCACCATTTCCGACAGGCCATTGCCACCTTCGGCGAACAGAAACTGACGCACCACTGGTGCCGCACCATCCTCGATTTTACCGATCACCGGCTGGAGAACGCCGGGGAAGCCGAGTTGCTCCTGTTGCGCCGTTACCTCATGAACGCCCAGGAAAACGGGGCGTCCTCGGTCAGCGACCGGATGTTGTGCGATATCCTCGAACGGTTGGCGGAAGTCCAGATCCGTTTGAGCCAGTTTGACGACGCTCTGCTGACCGTGTTCGAATTGGAAAGGCACGCGACCGGCTTTGAGGACTCTGCTTTGGCCCAAACGGTGGTCGAATTGCGGGACCGGATCGAGGGGGGATTGCTGGGCGGGGTCAAGAACACCGAAAGTCATCTCCAGGCCATTTCCTGTCTACCCGGTCTGTTCGCCAAGGGAGGCGCTTCGGTTCCCCGCAACCTGGGATCGGTCCTGGAGGCGGGGATGGAGCGTGTTCAAGCCGATGCGGGGTTCATCGCCATGGTCGATGACACCGATGACGGCAACTGGCTGCGGATCACCGCCCGCCACGGCCTGACCGAGAATCTGGGCCAGCAGCTGACCCGCTGGTTCGACGGGGAACTGGCCGAGGGGCGGCGGTCGGGCATCTCCTTATTCTCCAAAATCGACGACGGTGATCCGATCCTCGATGCGGTGCCCGCTCTGGCGTCGGTGGCCTCCAGTTGCGTGTTCATGCCCATTGCCCTGCGCGGACGCCAGTTTGGGCTGCTCTTTCTAGGCAAATCCTCCAGGGAGGACGCGGCGCCCGGTTTCGACAGGGCATCCCTCGATTTCCTCACCACCTACATGGGCTTCCTGGCCCTGTTCCTCTATGAAAAGGGAAGGGATGGGTCCCAGGGGCCCGAGAATGGGATTTTCGAGAAAGTTGAAAGCTTCGAGAACATCATCACCCGGAATCTGAAGATGCTCGAGATGTTGGGGCTCGCCCGAAAGGTTGCGCCGAGTGATCTGACCGTTCTGTTGAACGGAGAGACCGGGACGGGCAAGGGGCTGCTGGCCTATTCCGTCCACGCCTTGAGCAAGCGCGCGGATCGCAAGTTCCTGACCATCAACTGCGCCGCCATTCCCGAAACCCTGCTGGAAAGTGAACTTTTCGGACACAAGCGCGGCAGTTTCACTGGCGCCTACGCCGACAAGCAGGGGTTGTTGGCCGCCGCCGAGGGTGGAACCGTCTTCCTGGATGAGATTGGAAAGATGCCCCTCAGCATGCAGGGCAAACTCCTTCATTTCCTGGATACCAAGACCGTGCGCCCGGTGGGATCCAACAGCGAGGTGCAGGTCGATGTCCGGATCATCTGCGCCTCGAAATCCGATCTGAAGCAGATGGCGAGGGAAGGCCGGTTCCTCGAGGATCTCTACTACCGCCTGCTGGATTTCCCCCTGTTGATTCCTCCCCTGCGGGAACGGGCCGACGATATTGAGCTGTTGACCAATCATTTCATCGAACGGTTCAGCCACGAGATGGAGAATTCCCCGCCCGTCCTGGACCGGGTGTTCCTCGACCTGTTGATTCATCATTCCTGGCCCGGCAATGTACGGGAGCTCGAGAAGACCCTGCGCCGGGCCATCGTGCTGGCCCAGGGGGATTCCGTCCTGAGGCCGGAGCATCTCCCGGTGGAGATTTCCGGTGGGATGGCCCAGGGGGCAAACACTGAAACCGTTTTGCCCCTGCGGGAAACCCTGGCGGGTATCGAATGCCGGGAAATCGGCCGGGCGCTCAAGCTTTCCGGCGGGAACAAATCACAGGCCTCCCGGGTCCTCAAGATCAGCTATCCCAACCTCCTGAAAAAGATCCGCCACTACGGCTTGGGACAGGAATAATCCACCCTGTAAACATGCATTCTTTCGGTCAGGAACGGCCTTCATTTTCTTAATAGCCCAGGTTGTTTAAAATGAGTGAGTTACAATTGCCCGCAGTTGGTTGTAAAAAACATTAATAGTTCACCTTGACTCCGACTTCTTTCCGTTTCCTCCTCGTGTGTTAAGTAATTCATTAACAACAAGTTAAAAATCTCCCCCGGCGTCGTTTCGTTGGTACGGGTCGTGCAATACAGAGTGTGAAGGGGTGAGTTACAGGGATCCTCTTCGCAACATTGATTGATGAAGTGACATTCGTGTTTTCGGGAGAGTTGAGGTTCTTTTCCTCGCTGCTTACCGGCAAGAGGGAGTTCTCAACAAGAAGGGTCGGCGGAACGATTGTGAAGAGGTGGGGTCGGATCAATCATTTCTCGCCGGCAAGAGAGAACCGGAATCCTTTTCTCCCGAAACACGAATAATTGAAGTTCAGGGCCTGACCAGCAGGTCCGGGAAAAAGAGCCCTTACCTGATCTTGAAACGGCGAGATTCAAGTTCAGGGCGCCGCAAGGCAGGGCTCTTTTTTATGTCTACTTCTGACGGGGACGTCTCATTTTGGGTAATTTGTCCCTCAAATCGCACAAAAATGAACAGATTTCAGCCTGAATTTCGGGGAAAATTTCCTTGCCTAATACCACCGCGGGAGCGGACCCGGGAAATCCCTTGTACGGCTTAAGCCATTGAAAAACAATAAAATATATTAATCGGCCTCCGTTGGTTTCACGAATGCCATTCACGCAGCGGTCACTTTCGGTCCTGGTCCGGCCTGTCCGGCCCCGGTGGCACGGACCGTGCGTCAAGGTGAGCAGGGAAAACGGACCCGATGACCTGGAGGTCGTAACATGAAGAGGGCCAAGGAAAATCGCACAGGGAGAATCCGGATACAGTCGGCCTTGCTGATGGCTGTCCTGGTGACCATGGTGGCGCTGCTGGCCGGTTGCGAGTCCGATGATGATTGCCTCAACTGCGTGGAGATTCCGCCGCCGGCCGTGCCGACGGGCGTGCACAGCATCAGCGCTGACAACCTGGTCATCGTGCAGTGGTACGACATTGTCTACGCCCGCTGGGACGGCTCCTACAATGAAAGCGTCGAGAAATACGTGATCTACAGCCGCTTCTTCGAGGAGGGCGACCAGAACGATCCCAACCGTGAGTTCTTCAAGATCGGGGAAGTGGCCTGGGACGAGAACTACGATGATACCACCGGCCTGCACTGGTTCTACGATTACGATGTCGAGAACGGCTTAC
>CBDURF010000160.1:0-7750 GCA_965369705.1 uncultured bacterium | reverse complement strand
CCGATGGAGGGAAAACAGCAGATGATTGGGTGGGTTTTTCAACAGCCTGCTAGGACCGAATCACCAAAATGTGCAGCAGGGATAGCAGAGAGCCACTGATGATGGTCGATTAGCAGTGGTTCCTCGATTGTGATAGAATTCATACACCGCTCGGTCAAAAGGGGAGAATTATGCGATGGAATTTATTCCCCTCCGGCCTCGGACAGTAACCCGGAAGGACAGGATCGTTGTCGGAACGGACGCGGATCATTCTCATTGGACTCGCTCTCGTCCTGCTTGCTCTCGGGCTGCGCCTGGAGGGGTTGAGCTGGGGGCTCCCTCAGATCTATGAAGAGGCCACTCCGCTCAAGAAGGCCTGGCAGTTGTGGGGCTGGGGCCCGGTCGATTCCTTCGATCTGAACCCGCACTTCTTCAGGTATCCGAGTCTCGTGATCTACCTGAATTTCCTGGGACAGGGGCTTCTCTTCCTGCTGTTGTCGTTGACCGGGTCCATCGGCGGGACCATGGACTACCGTGCCCTCTACGTCGCGGATCCCACTGTTTTCGTACTTACTGGACGATGGATCGCCCTGGTCTTCGGTGTGGGGACGGTGTCCATTACCTTTGCCCTGGGAAAGCGGATCGGGGGAGTCGGGGTTGCGGTCATCGCTGCCTTCATCCTGGCGGTGAATACGTTCCACATATCGCGATCCCAGATGATCGAGGTCGACATCCCCCTGACCTTCTTCGTCGTGCTCGTGTTGTGGCGCGCACTTGGTTTCATGGATAACCCGGGTCGAAAGCAGGCGGTGCTGTTGGGGGTGGCGCTGGGACTGGCAACTTCCGCCAAGTACACGGGTGCGTTCCTCACCCTCCCCGCAGTCCTGGTGGTTCTGATGGCGTCGCAGGCCGAGGTGACGATCCCGAGGGGAAAACACCCCAGGGGGAAGCACAAGAAGGAGAAGAAGAAACCTGCGCTGCTACATTTTCGATGGAGGGAGTTGGCCTGGATCGGAGGGGCGGCACTGGTTGTATTCTCGTTGACCTCACCCTTTGTCTTTCTCGATTTTCGTGCATTCCTGGACCACCTCTCCTCGGAGAAGCAGCACATGGAGATGGGTCACTTCGGGATCACCGGCGACTCCACCTTCACCTTCTACCTCCTCGCCCTGTGCCAACGGATCCTGGGGTGGCCGCTGGCGATCTGCGGGTTCGCGGGAATGGTAGTCTTCACCATCTGGGTGCGGGCGCGGTGGGCGTACGTTCTGGCCGCGTTCATGATCCCTTATCTGCTGGTCGTTTCGAACTGGGCCATGAAGGCGGACCGTTATCTCCTGTTCACCATTCCCATCTTCACCCTCTTCGCATCGGCTCTGGTGGTCCGCCTGCTTCGATCCACCTGGGTTCAGACCCTCCCACGCGCGATACGGCCGGCGCTGGGCGGGCTCGCCGCCCTGGTGCTCTCGACCGCGTCTCTTCTCGCCTACCCAGGGCATCTGGCGGACCGGCAATCGGATCCCCGCACCGAAGCCAGGCTCTGGGTCGAGTCGCAGGTTCCCACCGGTGTCTTCATCACCACCGAATGGCTGGGACCAGAGTTCCTGACCCCCACCGTGCTCTGGTCACTGGAAACGGAGTTGAGGAACAAGGTGGCCAACGAAAGCGGACGGCCCCTCTATGCGGTTCAGACCATTCCCTTGTTCCAGGTGGTCCCGGAGAGGGCCTCCCCCTACTACAACCATGACCTGTATCGAATGGCGGACATCTTCATCACCAGCAGTGCCGTTCGATCCCGGTACCTGAAGGAAGCAACCCGGTTCCCGCTCCAGATCGCCTTCTACGACACCCTGGAAGCCCACTTCGACAAGATCGCGGTCTTCGAGTCGGACGGAGGGTCTGGTCCCGTCATTTCCATCTACAAGAACCCGACCTTTGGGACCCCCTTCGCAGGTCGCGATTCGGTGGCGGGACCCGTTCCCCTGAAGGGGCTCCGCAAGATGAATATCACCGGGGAGGAGGCTTTCTTCTTCTACACCCTGGGCCTGAACTACCAGGCATTCGGGTTCTTTGAACTGGCCCTCGAGTCCTACGAACTGGCTTTTCAGTATCCGATGACTAAGAGATTCATGTACTACAACCTCGCCGTATCCAAGGTTCGCGCCCTGGGGAATCTGGAGCGCCTGGACGACGCACTCCGTTTCCTGGCCGAGACCAAGGCTCCCACCCGGTCCGAACAGATACTATTGAACGAAATTTATCAGCGGGTGCTCCAGAAATCGGGACGCCGGACTCCATGAAAAAGGGGCCCCGCAACAAGGCCAGGACCCCCGGGGGGTCCTTTTCTGAGGTATTTGGTGGGGTTTTGTCCTGTTTCAGACTGTGGAATTCGACCCACGGGATTCCTGATGGAAAAATGACCAGCCATCATGCATCATGGCTCGGGGATACTGAAGGAAACAGGACCTAGCAGGGAGTGGCAGGATGCTGACCCGGAAGAGTGATGGAGCGCGCCCGCGGATTCCCGGACCGGTAACGACGGTGGTGGTGGCGGTTCTCCTGGCCGCGGTTTTTTGCGGGGTCGGGACCGAAGCGGCGGCCCAGGAGGGATCGGTTCGGGACTGGAATGATTCGGTCGATACCCTGGAAGGGGGCATCGGCCTGCACTACGGGAAGATAGGTGGACACGGCCTGTCCTTCCGCCTGCCGATCGAATGGTGGCTGTATTTCCAGGTTTCCGGCGGAATCTGGCATACCTCCGATCACAAGCAACACAATATCGGTTTCCAGTTGAACTACCTGCTGCGGCAGGACCAGCGCATGCGCATCTTCCTTGCGGCGGGAACCGCGTATTTCTTCGATGAGGAACAGGTGCGCCCGGACGTCTGGGAAAAAGACAAGAACTGGAATGTCGGGGCGGGGGTGGGTCTGGAATACCTGATGGGGAAACGCTGGTCTCTGCAGATCGAAGGCGATTTCGCATATTACGGCGACAGTGGCGACATCAAGGTCATTCCCCAGGCCGGCATCTATTACTACTGGTAGGAATCCTGTGGACATTCGCGCCTACAATCGGCAGACCTGGGACCGCAAGGTGGCTGAGAAGAGCCTCTGGACCGTGCCCTTCGACACGACCGTCGTGAAAGCGGCCCGCCGGGGTGACTGGCGGATCATCCTGACCCCGACGGTGTCCGTACCAAGGGACTGGTTCGGCGATCTGACTGATTGCGATCTGCTCTGCCTGGCTTCCGGGGGCGGCCAGCAGGGGCCGATCCTGGCGGCCGCGGGCGCCCGTGTCACGGTTTTCGACAATTCACCCGCCCAACTGGCCCAGGATCGTCTGGTGGCCGAAAGGGATGGTCTCGATCTGCACACCGCCGAAGGTGACATGGCCGATCTCGGCGCCTTTTCCGACGAGAGTTTCGACCTGATCGTCCACCCGGTGGCGAATTGTTTCGTGCCCGACCTCGGGCCCGTGTGGCGGGAGGCGTTCCGGGTGCTGCGTCCCGGCGGAGCCATCCTGTCCGGGATGATGAATCCCGCCTACTACTGCTTTGATTTCGAGCTGGCCGAAAAGGGGGAGGTCAAGATTCGGCACAAGCTGCCCTACTCCGATATCGTCAACCTCGATGAAGCTGCTCTCGAAAGACACCGGCAAAGGGGTCTGCCCATGGAATTCAGCCACTCGCTGACCGACCAGATCGCCGGTCAACTCGAAGCCGGCTTCCTGCTGGCCGGTTTCTACGAGGATGATTTCGGCTCGGACATCGACGATCCCATCAGCGACTACATGCCCACCATGATGGCCACGCGCGCGGTCAAGCCGCGCCGACCCTGACATGGATCGCCGCGCGACTCGCGCCTGGTGCTTCTACGACTGGGCGAATTCCGCCTTCGCCACCACCGTGATGGCGGCGCTTTTTCCGCCGTTCTTCCGCGAGTTGGCCATCGCCGCGGGCCGGGGTGAGGCCGAGGCCACGGCCCTGTGGGGATACGTGACCGCGGGCGCCCTGCTGCTGATCGCGGTCACGGCGCCGGTGCTCGGCGCGGTGGCCGACGCGGCCGGGGGGCGCAAGCGGTTCCTGGCCTTCCTGGCGGGTCTGGGTATGTTGGCGACCGGTTTATTCGCCACCCTGGGGCCCGACGGCTGGCGTACGGCGGCGGTGCTCTATGTCGCGGCGAACTTTGGTTTTGCGGGCTCGATCATCTTCTACGAATCCCTCCTGCCCAGTCTGGCGCGGGGCCGGGACATGGACCGTCTCTCGGCCCAGGCCTATGGGCTGGGCTACGCCGGTGGCGGCCTGCTGCTGGTTGTCAATCTGCTCTGGGTGATGCACCCGGAATGGTTCGCCATGCCGGACCGGGGGTTCGCCGTCCGGGCCTCGTTCGTGAGTGTCGCGGTCTGGTGGGGGCTGTTTTCCCTGCCGTTGTTCAAATATGTTCCCGAGCCGCCGGTGACACCCCTGGCCGGCGGAACGGTCGGGAGCGCGGTGGTCATCCAGGGTTTCCGACGCCTGGCGGCGACCATCCGGGAGATCACCCGGTATCGCCAACTCCTGGTCTTTTTGGCCGCCTACTGGATCTACAACGACGGCATCGGCACCATCGTCAAGATGGCCACCGCCTATGGGTCGGAAATCGGCATCGGCATGACCGACCTGATCGGAGCCCTGGTCCTGACCCAGGCGGTCGGTATTCCCTTCGCGATTCTATTCGGCCGCCTGGCCCGCCGAACCGGGCCCAAGCCAGCCATCCTTCTGGCACTGATTGTCTATCTGGTCATCAGCATCTTCGGTTTTTTCCTCGAAACTGCGACCCAGTTCTACGTTCTGGCCGGGCTTGTGGGCACGGTTCAGGGGGGCGCCCAGGCCTTGAGCCGGTCACTTTTCGCCAGCATGGTTCCCCGGCACCGCGCCAGTGAGTTCTTCGGTTTCTATTCCAGCAGCGGCAAGCTGGCCGGAGTCGCCGGGCCCCTGGTGTTCGGGCTGGTCAGCCAGAGTACGGGCACCAGTAGGTTGGGCATCCTGTCGCTGGTGTTCTTTTTCGCGGTGGGAGGGTGGTTGCTGACCCGGGTCGATGTCTCCGCCGGCCAAGCGGCGGCCCGCCTGGCGGAGAAGGAAGCGGGTTTTCAGGAAAACGGCTAGCCACTCAACATCTCTCCCTATAGTTTGTGGTCATGGTTGAATTGATAACACACATCATTATCGAAACCTGGCTGGTCACCGCCCGGATGGCCGCCTTTCTGCTGCTGGGCTTCGTGGTAGCGGGCCTGTTGTCCGTGTTCATCTCGCCCGCCTGGCTGGAACGCCACCTGGGCGGCCGGGGGCTGGGACCGGTGCTGAAGGCCTCCCTGTTCGGGGTGCCCCTGCCTTTGTGCTCCTGCGGTGTGATTCCCGTGGCGGCTTCGCTCCGGCAGCACGGCGCCAGCCGTTCGGCGACCACGGCCTTCCTGCTGTCGACCCCGCAGACCGGCGTGGATTCCATTCTGGTGACCTGGACCATGCTCGGGCCGCTGTTCGCCATTTTCCGCCCGGTGGCCGCCCTGGTGACCGGGTTGCTGGGCGGCAGCCTGGTACAGGTCTTCGACCCGGATCCCCATCAATCATCGGCCGACGGCAAGGGCCTGGCGGGCGCCGGGCCCACGGACGTAATCCGGCCGCAGGGCCTGGGACCGAAAATGCGCGCCGCGGCGGATTACGGGTTCGTCACCCTGCCTGGTGACATCGGCCGGGCCCTTCTGATCGGCCTCATCATCGCGGGGACCCTGGGGGCGGTGGTGCCGGCGGATTTCCTGTCCGGTTACCTTGGCTTGGGGGCGCTGTCCATCGCCCTGATGATGATCGTGGGCATTCCCATCTACGTCTGCGCCACGGCCAGTGTACCGTTGGCCGTCAGTTTCATCTTCATGGGCGCCAGCCCCGGTGCGGCCCTGGCCTTCCTGATCGCCGGGCCCGCCACCAACGCGGCCACGGTGACGACCATCGCCAAGGTGCTCGGCCGCAAGACCGTGATCATCTACCTGCTGACCGTCGCTGCCAGCGCCTTCGGCGGCGGCCTGCTCCTGGATTGGCTTCTGCCCCGGGCGGGCGAAGCGATTCCCCTGTTCGCGGGCCGGGGGCATCATCACGAAGGCATCGGTTGGTTCGAACACGCCGCCGGCGCCGTCCTGGTGTTGGTCATGACCTTCAGCTGGTGGCTTTCCCGCCGGCGGGGTCACGCCTGCGGTTGTAAAGGAGACGAGGAGTGTGCGGTGAATGACGATTCCCACACCCTGGAGTTCGCCGTGGAGGGCATGAACTGCAGCCACTGTTCGGGCGGCGTCCAGCGGGCGGTTTCGGAAATGGACGGGGTCCTGGATTGCCAGGTCTATCTAGATGATGGACACGCGGTGGTCCAGGGCCGGGATCTCGACTCGGCGGCGGTGGTCGGCGTGATCGAGGGGCTGGGTTACAAGGCCCGGCTCAAGGCCGAATAATCAGGCCGCCGGCGGGTTACTCTCCTTATTGATTGGGTTGTGCCTCTGAAATTGCGTTTGGGAAGGAAACAGACCGGATTTTCTGTTTCAACTTGGATATTTTCCGCCCTCCCTTCCACATACATGAGGAAAATTTTTTGGCATTCAAAATTCTAAGCTACTAATTCTCAATGAGTTATTCCTGAAAAGTGCCCCCGGGGGCACTTCTGTCGGCTGCCCGGGCGAAAAATTCAACCACCGGACATCGGGGCCTAAGGGTTTGAAATCCCGCCAGACACGATTTCAGAGGCACAACTTATTGATCGTGAAAAGGGATTCCCAATGACGCTCAGCACAGATTCTGGCTTGGGATTCATGCCGCAAAGCGGTTTCATTCAACAGTGAGTTTGGGTTGTAAGCCTGCCAATAATGGCCATTGCGATTGAACCCGCCCCCCCATTTGTGATACCCTGTTTCCACTCGTCCGAAATCTCATCACGGATGACCAAAGGGGGACCTACCGGCCTCAAGCAGGATGCTGTGCTTGAGGTTATTTCTGTTTCATCCTTGATGCGATGGAAAATGTGATGAAGAGGATAGTATTTGTGAAACCTGAAAGGTGCCATGGAGGTTCTGGTCCCATCTCGGACGGAACATTACTTGGGACTGGTTAAGCGTGAGCGTACTCAGCGGGAAACGACTTTCTGATTGCAGTTGTGAGGACAATTGCTCGGTGGGTGATATGCGGGGTTAGGATGTCCTTCCCCCGTGATGCCTTTGCTCCACGAGCCGCACACAATTAAGGGGGATCATACCATGAACAGGTGCAATTCATTCTCGAGCAAGAGATCCTTAATCTTCCATTCCGTGGCCTTCTCTCTGTGTTCGAGTACAAGGACATTCCTGGCTCTTGCCGTTGCTTTCGTTTGGTTGTGCATAGGAGCATCACCCACGCGTGCTCTCGAACATTCCGGGGTCATAACGACCGATACGACATGGTACGCGGCGGATAATCCTCACATCGTGACTGGCACAGTTACAGTCAACGCCGGGGTGACCCTGACGATCGAGGACGGTGTGACAGTTCGGCTCAGGGAGTCCTGTCGCCTTACGATCAGCGGCAACCTGACGGCTGTTGGTTCGTCCGGTGACGGCATCCTGTTCACCAAGGACGGTACGTCGGACTGGACCTACCTGTGGTTCATAAGCGGCGGCGGCGGAACCTTCGGGTACTGTACGATCGAGCATGCCAGCTCTGGCATCAATATGCACAGCACGGCCGGAACGGTGTCGGTTGGGAACACCACGATCCGGAGCTGC
>CBDURF010000159.1:0-7974 GCA_965369705.1 uncultured bacterium | reverse complement strand
TGTTCATCCCGCTGTTCATCCCGCTATTCATCCCGCAATCGATCCATTATTGGTCTTCGCCCTGCAGCGCGGTGATGGCCACCACGTTTACGATGTCTTCGACACTGCAGCCGCGTGAGAGATCGTTCACACCCTTGGCCATGCCCTGCAGGACCGGTCCCACCGCCTCGGCGCCGGCTAGGCGTTGCACCAGCTTGTAGCCGATGTTGCCGGCGTCCAGGTCCGGAAAGATGAGCACATTGGCCTTGCCCGCCACGGGGCTGTCGGGAGCTTTGCTTTTGCCGATTTCGGGCACGATGGCGGCGTCCAGCTGCAAGGGACCGTCGACCACCAGTTCGGGAGCGATGCTTCTGACGATTCCGGTGGCCTCGACGACCTTGTCCACGTCCGGTCCGGCGCCGCTACCCATGGTGCTGAAGCTGAGCATGGCCACTCGTGGCTCGAAACCGCACAGAACCCTGGCGGTGCCGGCGGTGGCCACCGCGATGTCGGCCAACTGCCGGGCGTCCGGCTGGGGATTGACCGCGCAATCCCCGAAGACCAGCATTCCGTTTTCTCCGTACTGCCAGTCGGGTTTGACCATCACGAAACAGCTCGAAACAATGCCGTCGTCGGTGGCCGTGCCCACAATCTGGAAACCGGCGCGCAAGACGTTTCCGGTGGCGTTCACCGCACCGGCGACCATGCCGTCGGCCATTTCCCGCCTGACGAGCATGGCTCCGAAGAACAGGGGATCCTCCATGACGGCGGCCGCTTCTTCCTCGGTCATGCCCTTGTGCTTGCGCAGTTCATGGTAGGTCCGGACGAATTCCGCGCGATAGGTGGATCCCGCCGGATCGATGATCGTGATCCCCGCGGAATCGATCCCGAGCTGAGCGAGGTCCTGGCCAACGGACTCGGGATGGCCCAGCAGGATGACGGAGGCGAACCCCTCGTCACGGATACGGCCGGCGGCTTCGAGCATGCGCCGGTCGCCGGCTTCAGGCAACACGATGGTCCGTTGCAACGGTGCGGCCTTGCGGCGGAGACTTTCCACGAAATCCATGGCGGGCGCTCCCTTTCTGATTTGGATGCGGGTCCAAGCCAAAGTTACTGCCGCGGAAACGATAGTCAACGGACAACCGTGGGGCGGGTTGGTTATTTTGTTTTTGTGCGGAAAAAAACGGCCCCGCCGCAATGGCGGGGCCGTCGCAAGACGCAGGATACGGACTCAGTCGGGTTCGACCATCTGTTTCAAAGTCGCATCTCCGGTCTCATTCATGGTGCGGATGAGATCCGCGAGGGTGAAGCTGGACCAGAATTCCTTCATCCGGGCGCTCAGCAGGGTCCAGATGGAACGGGTCAGGCAATCGTCCGAGCGGTCGCACACCTCGGGTTCCAGAACGCAATCCACCAGGGTGGTATGGGAATCCAGGGCGGTGATGATTTCCCAGAGATTGATCTCCTGGGGATCCCTGCACAGACTATATCCGCCACGAACCCCCTTGCGGCTAGTGATCAGATCAGCCTTGCGCAGGGTGCCGACCACCTGTTCGAGATACTTGCCGCTGATCTCCTGGGATTCGCTGATTGCGCTGATCGGCACGGGACTGCCGCCGTAACCGCTGGCGATTTGCAGGATCGCACGCAACCCGTAGCGAACTTTGGTGTTGACTTTCATTCCGCGTGAACCCCCGCATTGAGTTTTGGGTGGACTCTGGGCGGTTGGGGACCC
Organism: uncultured bacterium; assembly: GCA_965369705.1. Classification (GTDB taxonomy): domain Bacteria; phylum Krumholzibacteriota; class Krumholzibacteriia; order LZORAL124-64-63; family LZORAL124-64-63; genus JAGLCY01. The sequence continues at coordinate 6,260 of CBDURF010000159.1, read as the reverse complement.
GCCAGCAGAAATAACCAACGGGTCCTGTTTAACATCTACGCTCCGGCTAGGCAATAACAATCAAGGGAGCCGGAGACATTGAGTTCCAGTCAGCTTGGATTTACCTATAGTTTATATCGGAATTGGGTTCCAGTCCATAAGGAAATGACGCTTTCGTGCAAATTTTCCCGGGAGGAGGGACAGCGGAAAGCGCCGTCCTGGATCAAAGCGGGTCTGGACAGACCCGGCCATTCTGACTATTCTCGGCCGAATTTACCAGCAGGCTGATAAAAAGAGGTTCAAGACATGACACAACAGGACAGGCGCGCGTTCATCCGGTCCCTGCCGCTGGCGGACATCCATCGCCATTTCGACGGCTCCATCCGGCCGGAAACCCTCTGGGAGTTGTCCGAAAAATACTACAGCGCCGTGCCCGGCCTTGATTTCGAACAGTTTCGCCATTTCCTGCAGTGGGACGACGACCTGGACAGCACCCTGCTGGACTACCTGGACAAGTTCCACGTCCCCCTGCAGTACACCCAGTTCTACGACAACATCCGGCGCATCTCCTACGAACTCGCCGAAGACGCCTGGAACGACGGCGTCCGGCTGCTCGAACTGCGCATGAATCCCCTGATTCATAGACGAGCCGGCCTGACCACGCGCCAGGTCATCGCGGCCACGCGCAAGGGATTTTCCATGTTCGGGGCCGAGCATCCCGAATTCCGGGCGGGGATCATCGTCATCGCCATGCGCAATCACGGGGGCAACATGGCCCGGATCCTCCTGCGCGAAGTCATCGGGGAAAAGGAGGAGTTCCACGCCGGCGTGGGGGTGGTGGGTTTCGACATCGCGGGCCACGAAGCGCCCTATCCGCCGCTGCTGTTCAAGGAGGCGTACGAACTGGCCACCACCATGGGTCTGAAGAAAACAGTCCATGCCGGCGAAAGCGAGGGGCCGGAACGCATCTGGGAAGCCCTGGAGCACCTGGGTCCCCACCGCATCGGCCACGGCACCAGCGCCGGGCAGGATCCTGAATTGATCAAGCGCCTGGCCCGGGACGGGATCTATCTCGAGGTCTGTCTCACCTCGAATCTTCAGACCGGGGCGGTGCCGAATCTGAAGGATCATCCCCTGCCCCGTTTCCTGGACGCCGGAGTCAAAGTGGCCCTGTGCACCGACAACCCCACCGTCAGCAGCACCTGTCTGTCCAAGGAATATGAACTGGCCATGGAGCATTTCGGACTCGGCGAAAAGGACATGCTGGAATTGGCCCGGATGTCATGCCAGGGCACCTTCTTGGCGGCCGGGTGCCACTGCGAATTTCCTCACGTGGATTGATCCGGCCGGCGGGACACGGTGGCGCGAATCACTCAATCCGGGTCTCTTTGGACACTTGCCTCCCCCGGACCCACGGGTTAGTTTGCCGGTGGCGGCAGCAACAATTTCACGAAAGCCAGGGATTCACGAAAGCCAGGGAGCGGCACGGATGAAACGGAAAATCAAACGCATAGCCATCCTCACCGGCGGCGGCGACGTGCCCGGCCTGAATTCGGCCATGAGACAGGTCGTCTACCGGGCCCACAAGGCGGATATCGAGGTCCTGGGCTTCCGGCGGGGCTGGGGCGGCCTGGTCAACTACAGGATCGGCGGCGATCCGGATTGGAATCGCCAGTGGGTCAACAAGCTCGAGTGGGGCCATGTGCGGACCATCGACCGCACCGGCGGCACGTTTCTGCACACCTCGCGCATCAATCCGGCCAAGATGCGGGTGAAGGATATGCCTGCCCACCTGCGCAAAGAGGGGCAGGAATTCCCGCTGGATATCACCGAGACCATCGTGGCCAACCTGGAAGACCTCGAGGTCGATGCCCTGATCCCCATCGGGGGCGACGACACGCTCAGCTACGCCGCCAGCCTGAACTCGGCCGGTTATCCGCAGGTGGCCATTCCCAAGACCATGGACAACGATGTCTACGGCACCGACTACTGCATCGGGTTCGGGACGGCCATCACGCGGTCGGTGCAGGCCATCAACGATTTGCGGACGCCCATCGGCAGCCACGAGCGAATCGGATTGATCGAGCTGTTCGGGCGCAACAGCGGCGAGACTTCCCTGGTCGCCAGCTACCTGGCCAACGTCGATCGCGCCATCATCTCGGAAGTTCCTTTCGATATCGAGAAGCTGGCCGGCATGATCGCCCGTGACCAGGCCGCCAATCCCAGCAATTATGCCATCGTGACCATCAGTGAGGGGGCCGTCGCCATCGGCGGCGAGGTGATGGAAACCGGCGAGAAGGACGCATACGGCCACAAGAAATTGGGTGGCGTGGGCCTGTGGGCCGCCGAAAAAATCAAGAAACTGACGGGAAAAGACGTTACGTATCAGCAATTGGGGTATATGATGCGCTGCGGTCCCCCCGACGCCCTGGACCGCATGGTGGCCATGAACTTCGGGAACCTGGCCATGGACATGCTTCTCGACGGCGCCAGCGGTTTGATGACGGCCCTGCAGGACGGCAAGTACACCACGGTAGGACTGAACTCGGTACTCGAGGGTGTGAAACGCGTGGAAGTGGACCGCTTCTACGACGTGGATGAATACAAACCGGTGATCCGAAGAGTCCAGAATCTACCGATGTTCCTGAGGTAAACGCGGGAGATGCCCCATCTGCCCATGAGATACAGCCGACTCCTACGAATTCTCCTGGCCCTGGTGGTATTCGGGGCCGCCGGTTTTCTCCTTCGCGGCTACATCACCGACGACACCTTCATCCACCTCCGCTACGTGGAGAACCTCCTGGAACGGGGAGAATTCTCCTTCAATCCCGGCGAACGAACCTACGGCGCCACAAGTCCCCTCTGGATTTTCGGCCTCGCCCTTCTGGTAAAGCTGGGCCTGGCGCCGATGACCGCCGCCTGGGTTCTCGGCGCTCTCTGCGGTCTGGTCCTGATCCTGGCGGCCGACGTCATCATTGAACGGTTGACTTTCGCTCCCCTCTGGAAATTCGCCCTGATACTTCTGGTGGTCAGTGATGTCTGGTTTCTGCGTTGGGCGTTTTCCGGCATGGAAACTCCGCTGGCCACGGCCCTGCTGGTGGTCCTGTTGATCCCGCTCGTTTCCGCCCGGACCCGCGGGCCCATGTGGCACCGTTATCTCGTCTGGGGCGTGGGTGCGGGCCTGGCGGGACTTGTCCGCCCCGAATTCCTGGTGATGGCGCCCCTGGCGCTGCCCTGGCTGCTCTGGTTCGAGTATTTCCGGGCCGGGGGCATGGAGGGCAAGAGCGGCCGTCACCGGGCCCGGCCCCACGCTCCGATCATTGCGGGATTCTTCGGCTGGCTTCTGGTGGTCCTGCCCTGGTTGATCTTCGCTTGGTTTTCTTTCGGCCGGATCTTTCCGGAAACCGTCAGCGCCAAGAGCGTCGGCTTCTCGCTGAATCCCGTGGTTTGGTATCCCTACCTGTACCGGTCGGTCGGTCTGCTGGCCGTTTCCCAGGGATTCCTCTGGGGCGGGTTGATTCTCCTGATCGTCCTGATCCTCAGGCGCCATCAATATCTCGAACGCTATCAATTTCAGAATCAATTTCAGAATCAATGTCAGAATCAGGTCCACGATCATTTTCAGGACGAGCCCGCCGGGAACACTCGTTCCATTTCCAGGGGGACGGGTCCCTGGTCGGTCTGGGGGCCGGTGGCCATGATCGGCATCACGGCCACCTGGGTGGTCGTCCTGCTGGGCGGTCTGGTGACACGCCAGGTCTGGGTCATTTCCCGTTACGTCTGTCCCTTGACGCCGGTCATGCTGCTGGCCATGAGCGTGATGACCGAATGGCTGATGCAGGGTATGGCGGTCACCGTCTCCATTCGGAAGACGGGACGGGCCATCATCCTGGCGGCGGTGATCGCGACCCTGTCGGTGAACGTGTGGGTCTTCACCAGCGAGGTGTTGCCCCATGCCCGCAAGTTTCCCGTCGGACTGAGGGAGTGCTACCTCGAAATGGGCGCCTGGCTGCGGGACAACACGCCAGAGGAAACGGTGGTGGCGGCCCTGGACATCGGGGCCCTGGGCTACGCCAGTGAGCGCAGGGTGCTGGACCTGATGGGCCTGGTCAGCCCGGAGATCCTCGCTCTGGGCCGGGAGATGGGTTTCCAGGAGATGGTGGTCAGTGGTGACTGGCTGCGCGTTGATTCACGGCCGGGGGAGGCCACGGCTGCGCCGGACTATTTCGTGGACCGCAGCGAGGGTATGCCCCGCTGGGCGGGACGGACGATGCACGGCACCCGTTTCGAATTGCTGGACACCTGCATCATCGAAGGGATGGGCCTCGGCGAACCCCAGCCCTGGACGGTGGCGCTCTACCGCCTGGTCGCCGAGGACACCAGTGTCAAATCCTCCACCGGCGGGTAGTTGTCCGCTGTCAGCCGCTTGACCACCAACACGCTGACGTCGTCGAGGAAAGGGCTGCCGTCCCCGAAATCCCGCACCTGTTGAACGATCCGACGGGCGATTTCCTCGGCCGAACCTTCAAGGCAATCCTGTATGGTCCGGATCAGGCCCTCCCGGCCGAACTCCACGATTTCGTCCTCGCGGGTCATGTGCCGGGGATCCTCTCGTTCGGTAACGCCGTCGGTGAACATGACCAGGGTCTCGCCGGGTTTCATGGTAAGGTATCCGCGCCGGTAGACCGCGTCGGGCAGGGGACCGAGGACGGGACCGCAGGTCTTCAGGTCGAATACCTTGCCCTCGGCCGACACCAGCAGGGGTGGACAGTGGCCGCCGTTGACGTAGGCCATGTTGCCGGTTTCCTCGAGTTCCCCGTAGAACAGGGAGATGAAGCGGCTGGTCAGGGTGCTTTGGTGGATCACCCGGTTCAATCGACTGATGGTCGCGGTGATTTTTTCGCCTTTGGCCTGGCCCATGCGCATGCCGATCACCACGTCGCGAGCCTGCAGAGCGGCGGGCAGTCCGTGGCCGCTGGCGTCGGCGAGCATAAAGCCGAGGACGCCTTCCTCGACACGCTGCACATCGTAGACATCGCCTCCAACCTCGTCGGCGGGATGGCTCACCGCGGCGATCTCGTATCCCTCGAGCGTGGGTAATTGCCTGGGCAGCAGGGAATGCTGGATGGCCTGGGCCTGCTTCATCAGGTTGACGTAGGCCTGTTCGCGAAGCTTCAGGCCGATGGCGGCGCGGATGGTCTCCAGCAATACCAGGAGATCGTCCTCACTGCCGTGGTGCCGGATGCCCAAGCTGAGGATATAGGAGGGATCTCGCCCGAGTAGGATGGCCGCCGAATCCAAGTCGCTGAACTCGGCTTCCAGGTCGGCGTCCCAGCCCGGCGACTCTGGGGAGATGATCCACAGCCGGCGGTGCTGGATGTCCTTGACCACCCGGTATTCCTTGCTGACGGTCTTGCCCGCGATCTGCGATCCGTGCCCGCTGATGCTCTTGATCAGAAGGTAGTCATGCTCTTCCTCCCGGTACAGCCGGCCGCTGGCGACCCCGAGTGCCGCCATGTCGTGGCTCTCGACCAGCAGGTGCAGGATGTCCAGCAACATCTTTTCGTCGCCGGCGGAATGGTCGATCCGTTCCAGGAGACTTTCCACGGTCCGGTACAGATGTTTGTGCAAGGGGGTCCTCCGGTTTTTTCGTGTCGGCGGCAGGTTCTGAGGTCGCGGGGAAGGTAGGCAATAAACGACCGTTCAGCCATCATCCGGGAAAAAGGGTTAATTGTCTGCAACTGTTCCGGCCCACCGGCGTTTCCAGATTCACCCGGTTCCAGGACTGGACGCCGGCCTGGGACGGGGATATCGTACCTTCCAACAGGAACTCGGATCTCGGGACCGGCCGGTCGGGCCGGCAACCGCAACGAAAGGGACCTTCGTGGACGACGCAGCCAGGATCGATGCCTTGCGAGACCACTACGCCGCCATGCGCTCCGAGGTGGGGAAGATCATCGTTGGACAGGATGCCGTCATACAGGAGATGATGATCGCCTTGTTCTCGGGGGGGCATGTGCTGCTCGAAGGGGTGCCCGGCCTGGCCAAGACCCTGCTGATAAGCAGCCTGGCCCGGGTCATGGATCTCAGCTTCAACCGCATCCAGTTCACCCCGGATCTCATGCCGAGCGACATCACCGGTTCGGAGATCCTGGAGGAGGATCACGGCACCGGCCGCCGGGAATTCAAGTTCATCAAAGGTCCCATTTTCGCCAACGTGATTCTTGCCGACGAGATCAACCGCACCCCGCCCAAGACCCAGGCCGCCCTGCTGCAGGCCA